>JAAFIA010000059.1 GCA_013298545.1 Bacteroidota bacterium
TTTTTGCACCATACTTCGTTGCGTTTTTCGACCGTAGCCGCCCTGCTATGGCCTTCAAAACACGCCTCGTCTGGCACAAAAAGTCATCATAACAATTCTCAAAAACAAATTTTAAACAGTTACTTATTTCTTGACAAACTTCGCTAACACATCTTTTGCGGCATCGCGGTGTATGGTGAATGTCATCATCTTTAATTTCACATAATCCTCATGCCAATAATAATAGCCCGGATTTTGCGGATTATTGCGTGCCCCACTTCCCGAATCTTTAATCAGAAACCACATACCATTTGGTTTTTCTGCCCAACCCACCAAATGAACGGCATGGTCGTCGGTTGTTGTGCCATTGCTCCAACGCAATTGACGCGCACTCTCGTCGATGTATTCGTGTGGAATATCATACGAGGGAATCATCGCAACACCCAATGACGGATTGATGCCACTTTCCGAAACATCGCCACCAATGGCAATGCTAAACCCATTTTTAATGCTTGTTTTAATGAGGCTCATGAAATCATCCAACGGCACATTGTAGTAATCTGCCGAATGCCACCAATTGTCTGGTGCTTTGTACTCCGTCTGTTGCCAGTAAGGAGTTTCAAGCAACGACATAAAATCCACATAATCGTTTGGATTCAACTTGATCACCTCTTTCATGTACTGTTGCGGCGTATAGGTTTTACCAGCAACCACAACGGTTTGCGGAATTTCGCCCATGTGAAATTTCAGAATCGATTGCACGGTACGCATCACTTCGTCTTCGTTCCAAGCGCCCGCTTGTTTCACGTTGTCTAAATACTTTTTCACTTCATCAAACAACGATACGTGATCGTAAAACGGTTGATTGGGTTTAAGTCCGGTATAACTATCGTAAGGAACAATACCGTATTTATTCATCATGCGCATCACAGCATTCGTTTCCGAACCTTCGCCAATAAATGTTGTTCCGCGTGTACGCACAAAATCGCGCGCCTTCTCGACATATTCCCAATACACAATATACGATTGCGACAATTGGACTTCTTGTTTGTTGATGCGTTTCACTTCCGATTCAAAAAAAGAAAGTGTCGAAAAACACCAACAAGTATTGGTTGTTCCTTGAGAAATGGCCGGAGTGCTGAATACGGTTTTAAATTCATCCATTGATTTGGGCACATCCACATTCGTATAATCCATCTGAAAACGCTTTTCACTCTCTGCTTTTGGCTGCTTATAATCGGCCAAGCTTGAGCGAATTTTTTTCATGAATGGATTCGAAAAAGGCTGCATCGCACCTTTGTCGCGCTGTTGCGCCATAGCCACGCCAGACAGCAACAGGGCTGCTGTTACAAAAACTGTTTTGTTCATTGTGTCGTTCGTTAAGAGTGACGAAAATAAGGGTTATCTGGCTAGTATATCTTTACTTGTCAAATAAAAATGTGCTTTGCGTCAAACCACAACGACTCTCTAGTAAAACAATTGAAAATCAATACCCAAAATATCATCAGGCAAATTACTTCACCGCGTTGCGTAAGCCTTCCGCTAGTTTCAATCCGTTGATCGATACCTCCAAATTATTTTTGGCCAGTTCAAAGTTGGGATCAAGAGCTACGGCTTTTTCGCCAGCTTCGCGTCCTTGTTGGTAGCGTTTCAATTGATTGCAAGCCACACAAATATTGTTCCATGCCGATGCATTTCCTGGATTCATCCGAACTGCTTTGGATGCGGCATCAATCGTTGCGGCATACATTTTTGCATTGTAAAAAAGCAGACTCAAATTCACATACTGCACATCGCTTGGTTGTGTAGGAAGTGTTGCATACAGCGAATCGCTCAAGGCTTGGCAACGAAATGCTTCGCTAAGATTGGCAGCCGCCTGAACAAATTTTACATCAACACGTATGGCTTGTTGTCCGGCAACAATAGCCTCAGGGTAATTTCCGAGCTGATTGTTTGCAGTGCAAATATTGTTGTACGCAACCACATTCAACGAATCTATGTTCAAGGCTTGGCGGGCTGCTGCAATGCACCCATCGTAGTCGGCAAGGTTGTAGCAAACCAAACTCCAATTGAGGTAATCGTCCAATTTCAAATCACTTGTTTTCTGCGCTTGATAAAAAGCCAGTTGTTTATATGGATTCGCATCTTGCAACAAACGATTTAAATTGTTTAAGCGTTGGTGATCTGGACTCAACTGCAAACCTTGTTGAACAAATTGATAGGCTTCTTGCGGACGATTTTTGCGCCGTAAAAAATCGCCAAGTGCGGCGTAAACTTCAGGGTTGCTATTGTCGCACGTGATGGCATAGCGGTAGTATTCTTCTGCTTCAGGAAAACGCTGCTGCCATTCGCGCAGCGCGCCCCAATTGACAAAAAGATAAGAATAATATGGCATGAACAGTTTTGCACGGTTGTAACAAAACTCCGTCGAATCGTGCCAAGCTGTTGCCGAATCTATTTTCCCGCGTTGCAAAGCTTGGTTTCCGCGTTCAAACATGGCCATACCATAATGCATCCAAGCGCGACCATTTTCTGGACTTTTGCGAATGCAATCGCCCCAAAGTTTTTCGGGCGTACTCCATACTTGCGAACGTATGTATGTACCCACGCCATGCGCAAACAGAAAAATAACAACAGCAGCCAATGCTAATTTTTGACGCGTTGCCGTAAGTTTTTCAAAAACATGGGCAAGTGCGCAAGTTGCCGCAATCACTAAACCGATGTATGGAAAATATGTGCGGTGATCGTTCAACACTTCTGCAAACGGAAAAATGCTCGATGTTGGTGCAAGCGCAATAAAAAACCAAACTAAACCAAACGATACCGGTTTCCATTTCGGACGATTCCAACAGCGCACAATCACATAAACCAAAGCCGCGATAAAAAGTGTTCCTAAAATAACACGATCGTCAAACGTGTTTTGAACAGGTGTCCAATCAGTATCCGCACTTAAATTGACGGGCAGAATAAAACTGAAACAGTAATGCACAATGACAAATGCCTGTGTCAATAAATAATGCCACGGATCTGTTCCGCCACTGCTCCACGTTGTTGGGGTAAATGAACGCGAAATCAGGAAGAGTATGATGGCTACCGCAAATGAAACGCCAAGCACAAACATGTTTTTCTTTTTGCGAAGCGGTTTTTCTTCGGTGCCGAATATCCAGATAGACATCAGCAAAATTGGCACAACCATGATGGCTGGTTCTTTGATGAAGAAACCAATAACCATCGGGATTAAAAACAAGAAAAATCGACGAGCAATCGAAGCGTAGAAATAAACCACTAATGACAACAAAATCCAGAATGTAGAGGCCGCATCAGAACGTGCACTGATGTAATTGATGGTTTCGGCATTGGCCGTATGCAACAAAAACCAAGCTGTTCCGAATAGTGCTAACCAATGCGTCCAAGCACGTTCTGGTTCGGCTTGACCAAAGAGGTGCAATAAAACAAAAAACAACAGTACACCAGAAAGCAGATACCCAATAAAAATATGGATGTGAAAAATTTTCTGCTGCGGCATCAACATTGTTTCCATGGCGGCAGTCATGCCTACTGTTTTGGCGAGGGAATCGCGTTTGGCAATTGCTTCTTTGCTCGTGGTATCTAAACCAAGCGCATAATCAATCCCATGCAAGACCGTCATGCCCGGACGGTATGCTTGGTTGCGCGGCAAACTACTCGTGGTGGTTGCGTCTGTAAAAAATTTCGGAAAACTATCCAACTGCCGCACCCATTTATTGGAAACTACGGTATGTACATCATCAAAATAAAATGGATTGTTGAAGTGTTGATGATAAGCAACCCAAACAGCCACAAGAACCAAGAACGATGTCAACAAAAAAATTGGAGATCGCAGGTGTTTCGATGGCATTTTAGATTCCGGTAAATGAGATGAATCGCTGGGCGCTGATGCGGAGGTTTTCATAGGCGTTTTAAAGGTAGTAAGAAAACTTGTTTACGCCGATTTCTTAAAAATTGGCAGCTCTAATTCTAGCCACAAAAAAATCCGTACCGCGTTGTTGCGATACGGATTTTTTTCAATGGTGTAGCCTCGTTTAGTGCACTACAAATACAGCAGTACGAATCATGGTTTCGCCTGTAATGCGATAAGAATATGTTCCCGCGGCGAGATTGGGCAACGCAATAGATGCTTTGTTGCCATAAACCGATTTCAAAATCAATTGTCCGTTTGGTGCAAAAATTTCGACTTCAAATTGTTCATCGCGGTTTGAAATCAACATCAAATTTTCGCCTGCGCGCACAGGATTAGGATTGAGCATCACATAACCAGAAGATGAATTGAGCTCATTGACCGAAACCGAATTACCGATATTGATGTTGTCAAGATATTGCGCTTGTCCCCAACGACCAATGTTTCGGAATACGATCATAAGATCGGTTTGGTTGGCCCACGTTGCTAAGTTGATGCTATCGGTTACCCATTGCGAAGCCGTTGGCACAAACGCTGAACTTTGATTGGATGGCGCTGTTGCCAACTGCGAACCGCCAAGGCGAAAAACAGATGTAAATGTTGCGCCACAATCTGTCGAAACGAGTACTTCTAAGGTATCGGAATACGGGAAACCATATTCGGCATACGCCCGATCGAAAAACAACCACGAGGTATTTTGTTGCGTCATATCGGCCCGAATACGCAGATCGGCTGTACCGCCTTGTGCATCGTAACTGAAATTATCAAATATTGTTGCTTGTGTACTGTTTCCATAACCACCACATGCCGTACTCAAAGCCCATTGACCGCCATTACCCGTGTTATCGGACCACCATCCCGTTGGTGGAAAATTAGTTTGAAATCCTTCAACCAACGACGTATTTTGTTGATACGCCGAAACGGTAATCACGAGTGAACCGGTATCGCTTTGATTTCCGGCATCTGTTACAATCAGTGTTACGGTATAGGTTCCGGGCGTGTTGTAAACTACTTTCGGATTCCGAAGATTGGAACTTGCTGGTGTTCCTCCAGGAAACGCCCATTGCCACGTAGCATTAACTTGCTTGACGATGGAATGATCTTCGAAATAAAATGTATCGGCAACACAGTTGATCACATAATTTAATTTATCGACTTGGGGTTGCGCAACCGGACTTGCCGGCATATCGTTGAGCGGATTTTCCCAAATGCCACGACCATAACTTGATGCACGAATTTTTCCATCGCGGTAAAATGGTTTGATGGATAAACCAGCCAAACTCAACGGCAATCCAAGATTATCGGTTGCCCAAGCATTGGTTGTGTTGTTGCGATAATGCACCGTTTCGTTTGTAATCGCATACACACCACCATCTGCATTTCCGATGCAATGAATCCATCTGATTTCTTCGTTATCTAAATCAGGATCGCTGATATTGGTCCAGCTTGTTCCTCCATTGGTTGTAACAAACATTTTATTTCCGTTTGCGCCTGATGGATAAGCGAGCCACAAACTATCGGCATTGGTTGGACTGAGTGTAATGATCAAACGGCTCGAATTTCCGGCGGGTATTGTGAGTTGTGTCCACGTTGTTCCGCCGTCGGTTGTTTTCCAAAGTTTACCGGTACCACCGTATTGGCAGACATACATCACATCGGGATTGGTCCAAGCAATTTCGATCTGAATAATTTTATTGTTGGTACTGGCGCCAAACGTATAAACGAGGTTGTATGCACCACCACCATCTTCTGATTTGAATAATTTATTCTGGTTTCCAATAAAGACATGATTCCAACAACGTGGATCAAATTCCATCTCACTCGACTCGGCGGAATAATAACTTTCGTTTGGCCACAACCCTACACTAAAACGTTGAATCGGCTGACCAATTTGTGACGGAAGAATAGCACCACCAATATCTGAACTATACACACGCGTATTCACACCCGGATTGACATAACCAGAAGCTGGTTCAGCACCGCCCAATTGAAGAAATGTTTTTGATGGATAATTTTCATGATACGCAATTGTTCCATTGTGGTACAAACCACCCACCATCACATCTTCATTCCAACCTGTACCAAATCCCCAAAATTCTGAACCGTGTACACCATCCATACGCACTTCGTTATTGGCTTGGAAAAAATCGGTTGAATGGTAGATACCACCATCATTCGTAATCCAAACACCCGTTGGTGTAGGACGAAAATCTTGCATATCGACATGGATATTGAGTGGGCCACCCACATAACCTGCAACGGAAGAAAACGTAGCACCGCCATCATCAGAACGCCAAAGATTTAAACCGCCAATCAAAATCATATCGGCGTTTGTTGGTGAAGCCATGATGGCACAATTGTAAAATCCTTGGTGATACGTCCAACTCGGAACGCCATACGCTAAATTGGGATGCGAAGCGGTATAAGGTCCGCCATCAGGCCCATTGGGCAAACTCCACGAAGCACCGCCATCGTCGCTGCGGTACACACCAATAAATCCATAATCGTTGACTTTGGCATCGCCAATCAAATACGCATAAATACGATTTGGATTGGCCACCGAAACCGCCAAACGTGCGCCCATATCGCTTCGGTTGGGATCGTTTGACGCATACCAACCATTGGTTTGTTGTGTAAATGTTGCACCGCGATCGGTAGAGCTAAAAAATTCGCAACGATCTTGGCTCGGATTATTTTTGAGCAAATACACAATGTCTGCATTAGCTGCATTAAATTTCACATCATAACACGCTTGTGTAAAAACAGGACTCCAGTTCAAACCACCATCTGTACTGCGGTACAAGCCTTTGCTGCAAGCGGCCAAAACAACTTGCGGATCGATTGGATTGACGAGAATTTCGTTCACACCAAGATTCGTAACCACAAGTGCCGGATTCCAATTCGCCCCACCGTCGAGCGATTGAAGAATCATACTATTTGCACCGGCATACACAATTTGACTTGTGGTTGGATCAATCTCGATGGCTGTAATACCGCCTACATTTGGCATGGCGGAGGAAACGAGAAACCAATTTGTTCCGGCATCAATGCTTTTATAAATTTCGCCTGGCTCTGTTCCGCAAAACAACACCGAATCTTGTGTTTCGCTTTGATCAATGCAATAGGTGTTTGTTTGTTCGCCTACACGGTCGCCATTTTCGTCAAAAACTTTTTCGGCACCAACGAGTGTCCATCCCGTACGCGAATTTGTTTGGGTATTATTGGTTTGAAAGGCCGCGCGCATTTGAGTTTCGCTGGGTTGCTGAATAAATCCATCGGCACCAATCTGATGCGCATTTTTTTTGCGCCAAATACGGTAGTATTGGGTGTTGTAATCCGACACAAACGCATGATTAGTAAAATAATCTTGGTACAAACTATCAACACGCAACACATTGGGATTGCTGCTATACATTTCTTGCGCCCAAGTAGGAAGGCCAGCAATGACTGCAGATGAGGGTGTATATAGTTGTTGAGCAAAAGCAGCAAGCGAACTTCCGATCAAGAAGCAGCAGCAAATAATGTGTTTCATAGGTGGTGTTTTTTGAGCAGGGTAAAGATCGGGTATTGAACTGCATGGATTGTCATTAAATTTTCAGATAGGTTCGTGATTTTCGCATTGTTCATAAAAAAGTACCCAAATTGAAAAAAAGTCGTATATTTGCACTCGCTTTTGAAAAGGTAAGCCGTTTAAACACGATTTATCGAGCCAAAAGCAACATCCGATGCGGGATGGAGCAGTGGTAGCTCGTCGGGCTCATAACCCGAAGGTCACAGGTTCGAGTCCTGTTCCCGCTACAACACGAAGGCGTTCTTTTCAGGACGCCTTTTTTTATTTTTTTATTCATGGCTCATGACTTCGCCTTAGGCGAATCACAGGTTCGAGTCCTGTTCCCGCTACAACACGAAGGCGTTCTTTTCAGGACGCCTTTTTTATTTTTTTATTCGAGCAGTAAAGCATCCGAAATATATATACACGTGAACACGCATAAAATTGGTGGTATTACCAGTACACTTTGATTGGGGATTGACGCTACACGTTTCTGATTTTTATGCGTCAATTCCTCCATTACTTGAGGATTATTTGTAAATTGTAGCATCAATAAACGAGTGATAACTAAGCCACCTGGACATCGGTATGACAAAGAGCATTCTCATAATAATATCATTGTTCCTCCTGACAAATTGCTCGGACAATAACAAAACTTCGGACAACGCAGTAACAAACGACACGACATCGGACATGGCTGACACAAATCTTTGGACAGCCATCGACATTAAATCGTGGGACAAGACGCAAGTAATCACCGACAGAGTTGCAACCGAAGACGATGTAAAAAAAGGGCTAGCGGTTTATTACATCGATGACAATAGTGTTGACCACTCTCCTTACAAAACGACATTGCCTAAATTGGCTTACTTAATCAACGCTGACACAAAAAAAGAAGAGTTAGTTATTGTAATTCAAATTGAAATCGTACAAAAGGACACTGTCGCAGGTTTTAAGAATATTGACGGTAGAAAAGGTGCTTGTATGCTTTACGAACTAAAATTCTTAAACGACGAAAAAATAAAAAGTGTGACCGGACAATAAACTGTGAGCGGCGGCCAAGTTATAAAAGCACCTACTTTCATTTTTTTGCGCGTTAACACTCAAATGCGTAACTTCACATAGTAAAAAACTGTAAGTAGCTACAGAACGTTAGCTGCAACAAAAGCGGGGCATTTGTGCTAAATTTGAGCATTGGAATTCTAATCAGCATTTGTGCTTCAATTTCCCTACCCTTCGCAAAACCCCAAACCATCATACAAGCCATAAATAAAAAACAGACATGCCAATTATTCACTGTTCAGACCAAAAAAGTAAGACGCTCGAACAATTCTATTCAGAGTCAGACGACCAGCTGACGCGTGACAATGGAGCAGCAATGCTGACACTCATAAAACTTCTTGACAAAAAATTCATCGACACGACAATATTCGGCTTGACTTCTTTGCACAGACTGAATCTCCTCGCAAGTAACACGTATAGATCGCCCTGGTATGTAAGTTTTATAACAGACGGATTTTTTTTTCACATCGACTATTTAGTCCCGGAATCAGAACAACCTTGGGAACACGCGCGAATAACTGGCGAAGCTAAATCGTTTGAACAAGCATACAGATATATTTTAATTGCGATGACAAAAAGTGGTGGTTGGAAAGACAATGTTGAGCTTCGTAAATTACTTGCAGACACTTAAGCGAGACGTAGTTGCATTCGTACCCCATACACATAATAGCAGCTACTTGCATTTTTTTTCGGGAAATGCTCAATTGTTTAACTTGGACAAGCAAAAAACTGCAAGTAGTCCCAACCCATTATCACCAAACGTATGACAACAGCAAAACACATCAAACATGCGCTTAGTATCACGCTAATAGCGATCTTGTCTATCTCGTGCAGTACGAATAAACCCGATCAAAAATTATCCACAGAAGAAAGCATCCGTTTAGTGGATTCTAACCAAAAAAACATCCAAGACGCAAAACGCACTATCGACTCTGGTTTTAAACATACGCAAGAAAATAAGTGATGCATTGGAACCATCAACTACAAAACCACACAACAACCTTCTATTATTAGTATATTTGAAAAACAACTCATTCATAAACCATCCACCAACATGAAGCTTGCAGAGGCATTACTACTAAGAGGCGACCTTCAAAAGAAGATTGAACATCTTGAGCACAGAATACGACCCGTTTTAATTATTCAAGAAGGTAAACAACCTCAAGAAGATCCCGTAAAACTTTTAGCTCAATTAAGAAAAGCCGTTCAAGACTTTGAAGATATTGTTGTCCGAATAAATAAAACCAATAACAAAACCATCATTGAAAATCAAGGCCCACTCATGAACGCACTGGCCAAAAGAGATGCGCTGAAATTATTATCCGAAAAACTAAGAACGATTCGTCAGGCGGCACAAATTCAAAATTTGAACTATACCAATAATATGAAAGCCACCATTGACATACACAACTTACAAATTGAAATCGATCAAACAGGAAGAGCTTTCCGAGAAATTGATAGCAAAATTCAAGAAATAAATTGGCTAACTGAATTGGAAGATTAAGCCGAAAGGCTGAAATGGTCGGGGCGAGTACCAGCCCCTTTTCATGGGTACGGTTTTCGGGGCAAATTGAAAACCGGCCTCACTTCGAGGCTGCTTGGGTTGCGGCAAAATTTACACCTTAAGACCCAGTACTGCTTACAGCGTACATTTGTATTATGTAATGTTTACTACCAGGTGCTGACCGACCATTCTTTTTCACTTCAATACGTTACCGAATCAATTACCAAACCACAAAAAAAACAGCTCTTGAATCAATGACTCAAGAGCTGTTTTTGTGATTGAACTTTTTTCTATTTCACAACACTTACGCGCGTTACACTTCTTTGTCCATCTGCTGCAATCAACATCAGTGTATAAATTCCGCTTGCTTCAAATTCCATTTGCTGTGTGCTGTTCGGTAAAATTTGTGCATCGAACACCAATTTACCCGTTGCATCAACCGCTATCAGTTGTGCTGTTGTACTCCCTGTGAAGTTGATCGTAAACAATCCGTTGTTTGGATTCGGATACACTTGGAATTGCGTTCCGGTATTATTTTCTACAATACCAATACAAGGATCAACAACAACACTTTGTGTGTCTTGCGAAGTACATCCATTTGCATCTGTATAAACATAGATAATACCATGCGTTCCGATACCCGCAGCAAAAGGATCGAAGTTTGTTCCTGTTACACCAGGGCCAGACCAGTTGCCACCTGCAGGTTGTTCACCACTGAGCATGCTGCTTGCATCGTTCAAGCAAATGGTGCTGAATGGCAAACTAACTGTAACCGTAGGCAATGCGTTTACAGTAACCATGGCCGTATCAGACGCGGTGCAGTTATTCGCATCTGTTCCAACAACAATATACATTCCCGACGCACTTGGTGTAAACGGTATAGCATCAATCACGCTGTTATCCCATACATACGTTAATGCACCAGAACCAGTCAACGTAACCGAACCACCTATACAAACAGCCGTATCAGTTACCATGTAACTAACCACAGGCAATGGGAACACGGTGATGTTAGCAACCGCAGAATCGATACAACCATTAAGATCCGTACCAGATACCGTATAAGTTGTTGTTGCGCTTGTTGCGGTAAATGGTATTCCATCCAGAATGCCACCACTCCACGTATATGTAAGCGCACCCGTACCATTCAATGTAACAAGCGAATTTTCGCAAGCTTGTAGATTGCTGGCGGTGTAGTTTACAACAGGAAGCGCATTCACCACAACTGTAGCAGTCGTTGTATCGGAACAACCATTTGCATCGGAACCAATTACGGTATAGGTTCCAGATCCTGTTGGAGTAAATGGTGAACCATCAACTACACTATTATCCCACAAATATGTTTGTGCGCCTGTTCCACTTAATGTTACCGAAGAACCTAAACAAACCGAGTCAGCACTTGCGATGTAGGCAACCGTTGGCTGCGGATTGACAGTTACAGTTACGGTTGCTGTATCTGAACAACCAACAAGATCTGTTCCTGTAACAGTATATGTTGTGGTTACTTGTGGAAAAATTGGCTCTGTATTATTTGTACCGCCTGTACTCCAAACATACGTTACTGCTCCAACACCAATCAAGGTATCGCGCTGGCCTTCACAGAATGTTCCCACATAAGCCAATGCAGCAACGGGCGGAATGGGATTGATGACGAGGTTTACGGTATCGGTATTGGTACAAAATCCATCATTTACCACAACATTGTACTGGCCAGAAGTATTCGCGAGACTTTGTTGTGTGGTATCGCCGTTTGACCAAACATAACTCATACCCGGATTACCTGCATCAAGCAAACGCGGGCCACATTGTGTTGTGTCGGGACCAATGGAAACAACCGGACGTTGGAACACAGTAATCGAAATTGGTGTACGAACAGGCGCAGGACAATACGCCTTGGTGTAATAAACACGACCATTAAAAATACGCCCCGCATTGACCGATGCAAAAAAGTCGCACAAACCAGCACCCGTTACAACCGTGGCATCGCTGTTGTTGAAGGTAGCAGAACCCGTGGTGTAATCGATATTCGAATTCGGATTGTGAAAATACAGCCCATACGTTTGACCCGCGATTAATTGTAATGATCCAGCATTGATGCGTGTAGGTTGGCCCGCTCCTGCACCCTGCACGGTAACCTGGCCAAGTTGTGTCCATGCACCCGGATTGGTTTCAAAACCCACATAACCGCCAAGTCGCCAGAAAACAACAACCGTTTGAATCGTCGTTGTACCAAGATTGAGATCAAACGAATCAATGCGCATATTGACAACCGGTGTAAAATTAAACATCGCACCATCGCAACCATTTCCACCCGAGAATTGTGTGGTTATATTTCCGCTACCACTTGTAAACGACTCGACATAGAGTGTTTGCGAATTATTGATGGGTGGAGTAATCAATGTATCACCAGTAGCAAGTACATTACCCGCTACTGGAACATTGTACCAAGTATGTGTAAAGCCATCTGTATTGAGAATCAATGTTGCTTGATCGCCAGCACAAACCGTATCATTGAAACCAACAGCAGCAGGTGCAATCGGCGTAATGATCACTTGCATCTGTAACGTATCGTTGGTCATGTTCTGATCGCCCGGAAGTTGTGTGTAAATCACCAAATTAAGCGTTCCACCGGCGTAGGCATTGATTGTACCAATGGTAACTGTATCTGACTCGCCAAACGGAATTGCAGTAGTGTAAGTATAATTGATTGTGGTATTGATAAAGCCTGTAAGCTGCGCTGTGATTGGCAAATTGGTGATGGTATTGGCACCAAGATTGGATACAACAACCGTAATGGCTTGCGTCGAATCGCCACACGTAAAATTAGTTGGTGCAGTAAGCGAGAGGACAGATGCGTTTGTCGTGATCACACCAAACTCATCGGCACCAATATCATACAATGCTGTTGGAGCCATCGGACGCACATCGCCATCAATATCGGCAGTGATACCAAGATTAGTTCCTGCATCAAATAGTTGTGGGGAATTGGAGTGCAAGTCAGAAATATTATTCACATAATAAGGATTACCATCTCTCGAATTCACGTTAAAACCACCGCCACCAATATAGGTTGCCGCAGTATATGCCACTCCTAAATAAACGAAGTTTGACGAGCCTGGCGCATAATAATTGTTGTAATCAACACCATTGACATAACCAACACTAGCTATATAAGCGGCATACCCAGCAGTTGATCCGAAAATGGCAAAGGAATTGTTCTGAATATTATTTCCAGAACCACTCAGCATATAAATGCAACGTCCACCACCCGCATTCAAGCTGATTGAATTGTGCCAAATATCGAGATTACGGCAATTGGTCGTGAAGTACATACCATAAGGCGTTGCTCCTGTGGTATGGCCACCAACCATATTATTGACAACGCGTGCACGATGCGTTCCGGTGCCACCTTGATAATTTCCGTAGGTCATATAAATACCATACGTTCCATACGCATTGACCTTGTTACGTTCAACATTTAACGAATCGGCATAACCCAGATGTATGCCATAAGCAGCCGTTGAACGAGCCGTCCGCGCCGTTACTTTATTGTCATTTACAATCAATTTATTTTGGTAATAACAGTAAATACCATAATAGTAAAATCCATTTACCGTATTGTTTATAATCTTATTGTTCTGATTAAATGCAGTTGTTGAAACACCACGATTTGTAATACCATAATACCCACCAGTTACTGTATTATTTTGAATCAAGTTGTTGTTACCCCAGTTTCCGTTGGTCGTTACCGTTGCACCAGAAATCGTAATCCCTGCAAAATTAGATGAAGTGAGGCTTGTATCGAGGCGAACGATACAATTTTGAACCGTATTGCTATCTGCGCTGTTGGTGAGTTTTACACCATAACCTTGTGTTGTTCCCGTGTTTATAATCGTCATACTATCGAGCGTAATATTATGTGCACCCGAAAGCACAAACACCCCGCGCTCAGACGATAAATTTCCATTGAACGTTACCGTTTCGCGTGTTGGTCCACCCGTAAAACGAACTGGACGCGATGGGCTTGCTCCTGGAACAAAAGGAATAACGACTTGTTCATTAAACGGCCCTTGTCCTGCATTTAAACGCATGGTTACTGGTCCGGCAGCACCACCACAAACAAGCGCGGAAACAGCAGCTGAAATTGTTGGATAATTGGCCCCTACTCCACCAATGGTATAGGTGCCATTCAACCCCACACAAACCGTAAGTACAAGTGTATCGTTCAAGAAATTCTGATCTGATGAACCATTCGGATTAGATGTCCACAAACGCAACGCATACGTTGTTCCACTTGCAAATGTGTATGTGCCAATGGTCGTAGCTGCTGCAGCCGAATTGCTTGCCACACTACCCGTCCAGTTGTAAGGTGTTTGCAAAACACTGTTGACACTCCAGTTTACCGTTGCACTCGTTAATATTGCTGCGCCATGATTGTAAACAACAGCATTGATGTTTTGTAATCCCGCATTGAATGGTTGAACAGGATTGGCAAGCGCAGACACACCTGCATCATTCACCGAAGGTGTGTATTCATCCGCACCAATATCATAGAGTGCAGTTGGAGCCATGGGACGTGTATTGCCATCAAAGTCAATAGTTACACCGAGGTTGGTACCAGCATCAAATAACTGCATGGCTGAAGTGTGCAAATTTGTAAAATTATTGATGTAAACCGGATCGCCACTTCGTGAATTGGTATTGAAACCACCACCGCCAATATAAGTTGCCGGAGTATAAGCAACACCGATGTAAACAAAATTGCTCGAACCCGGTGCATAATAATTGTTGTAATCAACAGAGATGACTTGCGAAGTAGCAGACACATAAAGCGCATAACCAGTAGTAGATCCAAAAACCGCCAACGAATTGTTGCGAATGTCATGCCCCGTACCACCAAGCATGTACAAGGCCCGCCCATTTCCACTGGTCAAACTCACCGAATTGTGCCAAATATCAAGCAAACGCGATGTTGATCCAGAAACGTAAATACCGTAAGGCGTTGTTGAAAGCCAACCACCACCAACCATGTTATTCGCAACACGCGCGCGAACCGTTCCCGTTCCATTCTGGTTGTTACCAGCGGTAATAAAGATGCCATAAAGACCAACATTACTAACTCGATTCCGTTCTATCGTAAACAAATCAGCAGTACTCACATAAATACCATAAGACGATGCTGTTTGTGTCGAACGTCCTGAAATGGTGTTGCGCGAAATTTCTGTTAGGTTTTGATAAATACAATAAATGCCATAGAAGTAAATATTGCCTATCGTATTGTTGATGATTTTATTTCGTTGGTTAAAGACAGCCGTACCAGTTCCACGCATCGCAATACCATAATACCCACCTTGTACATTGTTGCCTTGAATCAAATTATCATCACCCCAATCTCCATTCGTTGTTACAGTTGCTCCGCCAATAACAATACCAGCAAAATTAGTACTGGTTGAAGCATTGTAAACTGATACATTACAATTGGTAACACTATTGCTATCCGCACTGTTGGTAATATGAACACCGAATCCAAATGCTATATCCGAATTTGTAATCGTAAGACTATCGAGCTTAATATGTCGTGCACCATTCAACTTGATCACTTGACGATCGGCAGTTGTTGTACCTGTAAAAGTTATTTCTTCACGAGTAGGCCCACCTGTAATGCGTATGGTATTGGTTGCCGATACACCAGCAATTAAAGGAATCGTAATTTGTTCAGCGTAAGGACCAGATGCAGCAACAATTCGGAGTGTTACAGCAGCACTAACACCCGGACCATTTACCGGACCAGCATCTGAACGTACACCCGTGGCAAGATCACCAACAGCAGCAGTTACACTCTGGTAGTTTGTCGCCGAAGCAGGTTGTCCTGCATCAATGGTGTATGTTCCACTCAATTGCGCATGCAAACATACTGTTGCCAATAAAGTCGTTAGAAATAGCGTAATTTTTTTCATGTGAACTAGTATTTGGGTCGTTTAAATTGTATGACCATCATTTGGCTGCTTTTAATAAAAACACGTTATACCGGTTTACAAAAGCAACAGGCGATTTGGTATTCATTGCAATATCTTAACGCGAATTATTTCGTGCTCAAATTACAAAATAAAACATCCTTTTTCACAAAATCAACATACCAAAAACGCATCAAAAAAACTACTCTTTCACCAAACGCATAAACTGCGAACCAGTATCATCGCGCATTTCGAGCCAATATACACCTGCATCATACGCAGAAAGATCAAGCGTAAACGCATTCTCACTCACTTGTTTTTGCACCACAAGCACACGCCCTTGCATATCGCGCACAAGCACATCGTGCGCCATCAAATCTGATGTTGTTGTGATTTGAAACAATCCTGTAGATGGATTCGGAAATACAAGCACGCCGAAATCAACCGCTACCGATTGCACGTCAAGCGGATTAGGCAACAACTCAACCACTTTAAATCCTTCAACACTATCGCCGTAATTATTTTTCAATACCTGTTTCAACACATACGTTCCGGGCTGCAAACCAGTTGTGTTCCAGTTGCCAAGCGAGGCGTGTCTTATTTCATTCAACGAATCAACAACAATAGGAAACCACGTTGCAGATTGGCTCGGAAACTGATAATACAAACTATAACTCGCAAAATCAACCGGATTACCGACTGGCCCTTGATCGATCCAAGCAGAACCAACAATGGGAAAAAACGCATTCACACTCGCCGTATCCGGCTGTTCCATATTGGCCATCCAAGCAACACCCGCATCAAACGGAATCGGATCATAAGGCAACGTATTCTGCACACAAATGAGTGTGCTGTTTCCAACGGCAGATGGATATAAATAGGGTAACCAACTATACGCTAAAACAAATAACGATTTTTTTTCGCTCCGACAGGTGGTATAACAAATTGTATTGATGCCAAATACCAAAGCCGAATCAGTTGACCAATAGTAACCTCCTGTTCCATCAAGAATAAAATTAGAACCATTGATCAAGCCACGCTGCTGCGCACCCACTTCGCCGAGTTGACAACTATCTATCGAAACAGCAGAAGAATCGAACACATACATGCTCCACGTTCCGACACTTGTATTGATGAGGTGAAGGTTTCTATCTGTTAAAGGAGTTACATAGTTGGCATAATTGGAATTATTGAAAATGCCATACACATTTGCCACATCGCCTTGCTGAAACCAAGCTCCAATAAGGCGAATATCGGAATTGGAAATGGTAACATCTGAACCATTGACAGGCATAAGTGCCCACCAAACCGTATGACAAGAATCAACCGTAACATCGTACGTCAAACCACTCACACCCGAAATGGTATTGTTGAACTGGTAATTATAAATCGTATCGCCTTGCGGAAACGAATAATTGATGAGTGCAGTTGCAGGCAATTGATGCCATAAAATAATGGAATCGGCCTGTGTAAAAACTGACGATGAACTATCAGAAAGAATATACTCGCCACTCAAATTGCACCCGTGAATCTCAATCGAACCTTGATTGCCTAAACCACAAGTTGTCCAATCGTTTTGATGTACATTGTCCCACTCTACCCGACCATTTTGAGCAACGGTTAAAGCATGCGACATGCCACTGTAATTAAACGAGGAATTCGTGATGCGCACAAATCCATTTTGTACCACAAGCATAAAACGTTCGTAAAAGTACGCCTGCGGGAAAAATAAATTAGACGAATCGGCCAACAATTGTCCACTACCAAAAACATACACATCGCCCGTATCAATCACATTCGCATGATCAAAAATTAGCACACCATTTCCCAAAACATAAATTGGCCCAGTATGCGTCCAATTGCCCGTAATAACGACCGTATCGTTTGGCACAAAACCAACAACCAAGGTATCGAGTGCCTGTGTCGAAACAGGATTTGCGTTTCGCAGACCAACAGGTGCTTCTCCTTTATTCAACGCACTTAAATGATCGAGTACATGCGACTGTACAACACTTCGTTGCAATGGTGTATTGGTTGGCAATTGCGCTGTTGCTTGTACACTTCTTTGCTGCTGAAAACCCATTTGCAAAACAGCGTTTACCTCCTGTTGCGGAAAAACGGTTTGTGCATACACATCAACAGTAAAGCACAAAAAAAGAACAGCAAAAAAACGAGTAAGTACCATCTGAACTTATTTTTTAGAAAAACGATTTTACGAAAGGTATAAAATCTACTCGAAAAAAACGGTACTTACTTTTTATGCCGTGAGTAAGTCAAACTGTTTTAAATGGTGCGCAATATGCTTACTATGCAAAATTGACCATTCGCTATAATTCAATTCGCCCATGCGTGGTTGTGTATGCGTTGCCTGTGGATGCTCACGATAATATGTATGAAAATATGCTAACTCCTCGAAAAAAGTGGCAATCGCTTCTTCTAAATTGGCGTGAATCAACGCAGGTGGCTCGTCGCCCAGAACCGGATTCTTAACACCTTGCTGCAATTCCGTCGGCGAATAGATGACTTTCTTTTTTATTTCTTCGCCTACTTCAGGTGTATTGTAAAACTTTACCGGATTTTTCCCCGTTGAAATACGAATCGAGAACGCAAGATGCTCGACCATGTGTTGCGGACTCATTTTACCAAACAAAGGTGCTTGGCTGGGTTGAAGTTGATTGAAATAAGCTTTCAATACGGCTGTGTTGTTGATGTCGATCATGTTTTTATTTTTTTAGTCGAGCGAAAATATCGCCATGAAGTAGTTGAGGATTGAGTTTCAGAATCGATTTTTTTATTTCACTTGCTGTTTGCCACGTATTAAAATACCAACGGTAATTTTCATACGCTGAAAAATTAAATTCATACACCCCTATTTCAGACAAACGTTCAATTGCTTCAATTGCTTTATCGCGAAGCAATACCGCATACTCAAACGACAAAGCAGGAATTGGTATTGACAAGCCAGACAAAACTTCAACTTCCCAACCTTCGGTATCAATTTTACAAAAATCAGGTATTCCATATTGTGCAATGAATCCATCGAGCGTTGTTACTGGAACTTCGATTGATTTCTCCCAATTTAAATACGCATAGCGGCTATATGCTTCGCGAAATTCGGATGACAGCGACGATACTTCATCCAGATTACCAAGATGAAGGCTTGCCGTTCCGTCTATCGCGCCAATGGCCGATTTCACAACCTTAAATTTAGTTGATATATCAATCAGTTGCTCCAAATCATGCCAACAAGAAGGTTGTGGCTCCGCAGCAACAACTACTGCACCAAGATCTAGGAAAAAGCGAGCATACTGTCCATGATTTGCGCCAATATCAAAAACTAAACTAGCGGGCTGAATAAATGAGGCATAGAATTTTTGCTGACGTTTTTTGCGTCCCCAAGCATTACGGAGTTTGCGCAACCAAGCAATCATTTTTTTTCGCGAATATAATCCGGCTCATTGCCTAAAGGCTCACGCACCGAAGCCGGAATAGCAAGCATTTTTTGAGTATGAACCGAATCGGCAAAATAACGGTAATAGTTTTGTCCAAGAAATCCGAACTCTTCGTGTGCATGCGTCGTTTGCCCGCGCATGCGTTGTTTCACTTGCATCGAGTCTATCCCCCATTCGTTCGACAAACGGTATGCCGATGGCTCCATGAATGAAATGTAAAGCAATTCGCCATACGTATGATCTTGTCGGTTTTCAAATTTCACAAGCGGATGCAATCCCGTCCGGTACTTGTTGATGATGCGTTGCGACGAATCGACCCAAAGTCCAAAAGCGGCAGTACTCATATACCCTTCTTGGTCGGGCGATTCAAAAAACAGCGGTTGTACAATAACTTCATGACACCAAATACATTTCGACGGTTTTCCGGCAGCACCCGTTTCTTTCGGCGAACCATCAATCAATTGCCCATTTCGGTCATACACCCCAAAACGCAATTGTCCGTTTGGCATCACATCTAAAACTTCGTACGCATCAGCATCAAATATATTTCCAACTTTTCGTTTTCCTTCAAGCGCAATAAACGCAATTTCGTTGACCGATTTCCCAACCGCTACTTCAATCATACGCTCATTACTTGCCACACAAGAACGATTGAGCCAAAACGATTGCGCTTGCCAGTTTGGATGTAACGCCCGAAACCCTTCGAGCGAAGAAGGCATTCCTGTAATGGCATAATAGTGTTTCGAGCTATGCTCCGTTAACACTAAAAAACGCGCCAGATCAATGGATTCCGTTTCAGCGTATTCTTCCGAATTTTTAATCCGTTCTAAAATGGTTTGCAAAACAATTTCCGCTTGCTGATTAAATCCAGCAGCTTTTAAATTGAGGACAAACACAGAAGAATCGACCCGTTCCAGCAATTGATGTTCGAGCGTATCGGGCAACTGCGCACCTAAATACGAGAGCGACCAATACAAACCTGTTTTTACTGCCGTCCAATTTTCTTTCGGGTATGCTTTTACCCAACGCAAACGAATAGACAAATTGTCTTCTGCCGAACTGAAACAGCCATTTGTCCAGATCAACAAACCAACAAGTGAAAAAAGCAAAGCTATTTTTTTCATATTTCAGGAAAACGACGGTCGCGCCAACGCATGATTGGACGTTCAATAAAACGAAAACTGAGTGCTGACACAACGACAACGAACGCAAGATATAAAGTAGCGGCCAATAATGCATCAGCAACAGCATGAATTGAAATAAGTGGCATCACAACCCCAAACAAACCAATCGAAAGGTGAAGCAAATAAATGGAATAACTCACTTTACTGAAGTGCTGCACAAGTTGACTCAGTCTATTTTGCGGATCGCGAATAAAAATAAAATAAGGCAAGCACAAACAAAATCCAATCGATGTTACGGGCCAATACAAAATATTGCAAAGGGTAACGGCATCATCCAGTTTGAGCAAAACCAGTGATACACCAAGTAAAAACACGCCAAAAAAAGCAAGCACATTTTTATTTCGTGTCAGAAAATTGCGGTAACGGTACCACGCCCAAGCCATGAAAACACCATACACCGGAGCATCTAGCCGGTACATCGTCAACCTACGCATATCGTTTCCTGCTTGTGTTTCAAGTTGCATAAAATACTGTGTACGCAAAATAAAAATTGTTGCCACAACAAGTCCAACCAAGAATAAAATCAACTGATCGCGCGATACGAAACGATTGAGCGTGTATGTCAAGAGCAACACTAAAAATGGCCATCCAAAATAAAACCATTCCTCGATGCAAAGCGACCACGATTCTGGAAAAAACAAACTGGCTTCATTTCCCCAACATTGCAAAAAGACAAAAAATTTCCAGACAGAATTGGGCTGTGTGGGATGATGGCCGAGCCAAGCCAAGAAAAAAACGCAAGCCAACGTGATAAAATACAAAGGCATCGTTCGCAACCAACGCCGAGTTAAAAAACGAACAACTTGTTTGAACGCAAAAGGTTTTTCGGTGAGGTAATATCGCAAGAGAATAGAACCAATCAGAAAACCACTTAGAATGAAAAAAAACTCAATGCCCAATACAGCTGGCGTTCCGAACATCCAGATTTTAGGATAAAACGGAGCAAACAATTGAAACGCATGGTAAATGACAAACATCAGAATTCCTCCACCACGGATCACATCAAGCCCGAAATTCCTGCTTCCAGACCAACCAATCGCAATATCTGTTTTACCGATCATGTCTTGTCAATCACAGCACGTATCGTTTGCTTTTGGGGCGCGTACACATCAGTTGCCACCAAAATGGCCATGCTCCCAAAAATAAGAAGCGCCATTTTATCACTATCAATAAATGCATTGAAGAAACCATGCACATAGAACGTAATCAGTCCAAGCAATGCCGCCAACACAATCAGGCGTTGCTCTTTATCACGCGTTCGATAAATGCTATTCAAGCCAAAACCAATCACGGCAAACATCACAATCAACATGAGCAAAGCTCCGGGGAAACCAGTTTCTGAAAGTGCATTAAAAAATTCGGAATGCGCATGGCCGCGATTTCCAGAAAACGTGCTGATTTTAGTCATATCGGCACGAATTTGAAAACGTCCGTATTCAAACTGATACGAGCCTGGGCCAAAACCTAAAATAGGACGTTCTTCGGCCATACGCATCGCGCAGTTCCAACGATTGATGCGTTCGAGATTGGAAGCATCGCTCTGTACATTGGCCACTGACAAAATATGGTCGCTCAAATCGCCTTTATTGCTCACCGATTCATTGCGCCGAATGGTTTCGATGATGGCGTTTTGATTGGCAAAAAACACGGTAGAAAGCAGCACGAGCAAAGAAATCAACATCCATAACTTAACACGCATCCGAATTAAAATGGCAAATAAACCCGCCGCCACAAGGCTCACCCACGCCGCGCGTGAATAGGAGAAAAATTCGGCCACAAGAAACAAAAGGGTGAGGATGACCAACCCAATTTTTTGCCAACGCAACAAGTTCAAAAAACGCATATTGAATGAAAAAATCAATAAGGCGGGAATCACAAAAGCAAGGCTTGCGCCATAAATGGTATGGTCATTGAAAAAAGGTTTAGGCATCCAATACGATGTATTGGGCGTAAAACCAAAACGCGCATGAAAAAGCATACCGTTGATGATTGGCCAAACCGCCCCCATGGCATACAAGACAAAGAGCAACATGCGTTTGCGTGGCGATTCAAACCACTGCGCAAGCATGACGACAAAAACAGCGATGTATGAAAAACGAACCAAACTGCGTTTAAATCCAACTTCGGGCTGATTGGCTAAGGTGCTACTCAAAAGCATCCAAAACAATTCGATTAAAAGCAAAATGACTATCGGATGTTTTAAAATGGCCGTATGAATAACCGGATGCAAAAATGCACGCGTTACCAATAAAACCATCAACAAAGCAGTCAATCCTTCCGAAGGAAAATTCATCGCAAAGCCACCACCAATATTGGTACTCACCGAAAGTGGAATTAGCATAATGAGCAACGGAATCAACATCCGTTTCTGAAACAACAGGATATACATCGCCGGCAATCCGATAGCGAGGTATTGCAACGTTTCTGCTAACCAACCAACACCACGGTATAAAGCAAATGCCCAACAAAAAGCATAGCCCAGTAGAAACAGCCATTCCCACTTGAACATACGTTTTTGTTGAAGCGCTCCAATCATGCCTTACTGCGCGCTAATTTTTCGCTAAATAAAAGTACACCAATCGACACCAACAAGGCAGCCATGCCGGCTAACGATAAATTCAACATGAAGGATGGCGATGTTTTTTTGTACGACGGTCGTGCACGATCAAGGATATAAATCAACGTAATCGGACGTTCGTACTGCGCTTTGGCTTTTTCGTAACGGCTTGATATTTCGTTGAGTCGTGTTTGTTCATACACATACTGATTGGTAGAACGTTCTAATTCGCTGCTGAGGAATGTTTTGCTGTCTTCAGCAGAAACCTCAGCAACTTCGTTTGGTTTGACCATGCGCGAATCAAAACTTCCGAGTTTTTCGCGCAACCGCCCAACTTTAAACTTCAACGTATCGACAATCACTTTTTTAGCAACATATTCACGCTCAATGGAACGGTAAGCCGCAAGAATATTGCGCTTGTAAATCCGGTCGCGAAGACCGTCCGATAAATCAATGATATAGTTGACAATATCGGCACTCAGTTTGGGGTTTGTTGTTTCGGCAGAAACCACAATCGACATGTACGGTGTTCGCGCAAACTGAACATCTTTGACGTAAGCAATTGCCAATTTATCGCGCCATTCTGGATTTGTGGTATCAAGTCCATAATATTCGTTGAGTTTAAATTTACGAATCACACTATCGCGCACCACTTCCGATTGCATCATTTGCAACAACCGATCAGCTTCCACATCGTACCCGAAAGTTGGGTTATCAATAACCGTTTCGACAGAATTATTGAACGCTGGAAAAACAATACCATACGAATAATAACGGTTGGGTAGAAAAAACGTAACCACTGCGGTTAACACCATTGTCGCTACAACAGCAGTTACAATTTGTTTCCAACGTCGTTGTAAAAAACGGATAAACTCCATGCTATCCGCCTGCTCATGTTCAAATACAGACATACTTTTAGATTTGCTTGCCCGAAAGTAGGAAATGAAATCGACTTGCGTATGCAGAATTTCGGCAAATCATTGTATTTATTGTAGAATCAGGAACAACACCGCATAAAAAAACCGCTCTTGTGAATGAACACAAGAGCGGTTAAAAACATGGCGCTTAATTAGCGCAAGTAAACTTTCTTTGTCTGCGAAACGCCGTCTTGCTCCACACGTACCAGATAAACACCTGTTGGCAATGCGCTTAGATCCATGCGCGTATCGGAATCGGTTGTTTGTGCAATTTGTACTGTCTGACCAACCGCATTCAAAATTTCAATGCGCGCACCTGCTTGGCGTGTATGTACAAACAAGGTTTGATCGTAAGCGTGAACACGAAGATCAATGTTGTTTGAATTTTCGTTTATTCCAGTAATTGAGCCAGCAACAATGTATAAACTATCATTCACATTGTATGCATAATCCTTCACCACAATCGTATCCGATGTTTGACTGACCGATAAACGCACCCAACCGTAATGCAACGAATTGTTGATGTTGAAACGTACTCCGAGATAGCGATCCGTAGCACCGAGCCAATTTCCGAATGAGCCTAAATTATTGACGTATGCACCCAAGATATTGAGACCATAGCCAACATACTGCGCATTCCAAGCACCAGAAGGACGAATGGTATCGCCCGTATTCAAGGCAAACGGAAATGGATAGCTGTTGTAAATGCTTCCAAGAATAGCATTATTGGGTGAGCCTACAATTTGTGCACCAGCAATGGTTGCTTGAAGACTATAACTTGTAATCGTCGTATCGACAATTCCAAGATTAAGTTCCGGAACACCATTTCCGTCAAAGTCGAGTGTAAAACCGATACTATCGTGTACAACAAAATCAGGATTGACATCCGTATAAACGATTTGAGCGTCAGCTGCAGTAACCGCAAGCGTCATAGCACCAGCAACAGCAGAATATGCTTTGAGTTTTTCAGTGCGTGTAGTTTGTTTCATAAATGGATCAATGTGGATTCAAAGATATGTTATTCTAGCAAAAAACAAAAAGTAAGTTTTATCGAAATAATGAAGCCTTTCGTTGATGCGAGAACCCAAATCTGTTGCGATTGTTTATATTTAAGGCGTATTTTTCACTTTAAAAAATGAATAATCGTCACCAAACTTGTCTTTCCTGCAATGCTCCACAAATCAAGCATCTTGCAGGGTATTACGCAGATCATGAAATGGTGCATTGCATTTCATGTGGTTTGGTGTTTATGGAAAAAATCCCAACTCCCGAAGAACTCGATGCGCATTACAGTTTGTACAGTTATGGCGATGCCGGCTACCTTTCTCCCATCACCATCAAAAGCTACCAGTTGTTGCTAGATGAGTTTGAACCGTATCGAAAAACCAATCGGATTTTAGATGTTGGGTGTGGACGTGGATGGTTTTTGAGCGAAGCCAAAAAAAGAGGATGGGAAGTATATGGAACGGAGTATTCCAAAACAGCTGTTGGCTTATGTGAACAAGCTGGTATCGAAATGCAACTGGGTGAATTAAATCCAGCTGCATTTAAACACCACGACTTTGATGTCATTACGTCATTTGAGGTTATGGAGCATATCAATACACCACAAAAAGAGTTGCAAGCATTTCATCAACTACTCCGATCGGGCGGTTTGTTTTATTGC
Source organism: Bacteroidota bacterium (assembly GCA_013298545.1). GTDB lineage: Bacteria > Bacteroidota > Bacteroidia > Palsa-965 > Palsa-965. Next base: position 25,763 of record JAAFIA010000059.1, read on the forward strand.
ACAACACCCAATTTCAATTCTGTGCTTCGGTACTATTTAAAAAAAGATTACAACGTTATTGGCTATCCCGAGCACTTGATCTACTTTACCAAATCGACATTGAATCGTATTGTATGTCGTCAAGGATTTAAGAATGTAAAATTCTTATCGACCGGAATCAGTATTACGCGTTTCAAACTTTCTAAAAAAACATCAACCGAAAAACTAATTGCAGAAGAAAGTGCTGACGAGGTTTTACGCCGCGATATTGACCGAAAATGGTATTTGAAACTAGTCAAGTCAGCCATCAACACCTTGCTCACGTGGACCAATACGGGCATGACCTTGAAAGGCTACTACGAGAAAAAGTAATTATCGTTTCCGATCTGCGCAACAACACATACTCGCTTGTTGTTTGTTATGCCCAATGTTATGACGACTGTGCAACGGACAAACATTGAAGCATAACATCAAACTTTTGTGAAAAACTTGACGACCAAACAAGACAGATTTAGACTTTGAAAAGATTAACTTAGCAACATCTATTTTAAGACAAGAATGAAGAAAAAATTAACACTAGAAACTTTAATAAAAGAAACCCAAATATTTTGTGCTGAACAATCCAAGTTTCAGCATAAAGAACTGTTTGGAGTAACTGACGGCAAAGCGGTTGGGACATTTATTGAACAGAAATTTCAAAAACACTTAAACGACAAATACAAAGTTACAATCGGTTCTTCTGCAAGCGGTGTTGACCTGCCTTCTGACGATATTTTAACTGACATCAAAGTAACTTCGATAAAACAACCCCAATCATCTTGCCCATTCAAAGACGCCAAACAAAAGGTTTTCGGACTTGGTTATAACTTACTCGTTTTCGTTTACGACAAAGCTGACGACCCGAAAAGTAAAACAGCAACTTTGAATTTTGTAAGTTGTTCATTTGTTGCAAAAGAGAGAACGGCTGACTATACAACAACTTACCGTTTAAGAGAAATGGTGAAGGATAAAGCCAATGAAGCGGATATCATTGCTTACCTTCAAGACAAAAATATCCCAGCAGACGAAATAACATTATCAAAATTAGCGGAGCAAATCTTAAAAACTCCACCCGAACAAGGTTACTTGACTATTTCAAATGCGTTACAATGGAGATTACAATATCAACGAATTGTAACACTTACAGATGAAGTAAAAGGAATAACTAAAATTGTAAGCTATAACAAACCTCAACAATGAACTGCGAAGCAATCACAAATACTAATAAAAAAAACAAACACTCATGAGTAAAGTATTTGAAGCAAATATTACTCATCAAGTATCAGATTTCTTATATGACAATCTGAAAAAGGTTACATCTTTTGAAAAAGCAAATCAAAAAATGTATAGTGCCTTCGGTATTATACATTTTTTTGATAACAATGAAGAACTAGAAACGCTTAAAGAAATTCTTTCGATTACTAATAATACTGTTGAAGAACGCGATAGAGCAGAATATGGCGACTTTCAAACTAATTCTGATTTAGCGAATAAAGTAACATTACACCTTGCTTCTAAAAATATTTTCCCCGAAGTTATAATTGAGCCAACCTGTGGGAAGGGCAATTTTATTCTTGCTTCTTTACGCAACTTTAAAAACATTAAATATGTCTTTGGTGTTGAAATTTATAAACCTTACGTTTGGGAAAGTAAATTCAGCATTGTTGATTTTTTTCTTTCTAATCCAAATTCAAACAAACCCGAAATTTCAATAGTTCATTGCAATGTTTTTGATTTCGATTTTAAAGCAATAGCGAAGAAACATGCAACAACTAGTATTTTAGTTATCGGCAACCCACCTTGGGTTACTAATTCAAAACTAGGCAGTTTAAACTCAACAAACCTTCCCCAAAAAACGAATTTCAAAAATCATAGCGGTTTAGATGCAATGACAGGCAAAGGCAATTTTGACATTGCTGAATTTATAACGCTTACGATGATTGAAACGTTTCAAAATATGAAAGGCAACTTATTGTTATTGGTAAAAAATTCTGTTATCAAAAACATTGTCTTTGACCAAAATAAAAATCAATACAAGATTTCTGATATTGAAAAATATTGTATTGACAGCAAAAAGGAGTTTAATGTTTCAGTTGAAGCTGCTTTGTTTTACTGTAAACTAAATTCAAACCCCACACTTAACTGTTTGGAATTTGATTTTTACAACAATCAAAAATCTCAACTCAAATTCGGTTGGTTAAGCGACAAGTTTGTTTCAAACATTGACACTTATATTCATACAAAAGAAATTGACGGTGAATGCCCTTTTGTTTGGCGACAAGGTTTAAAACACGATTGCTCTACTGTAATGGAGTTAGACAAAGTAAACGGACATTATGTAAACGGATTGAACGAAGAAGTGAAATTGGAAGACGGTTTAGTTTACGGTATTCTCAAAAGTTCCGACCTTAAAAACACAGTAATTAATCAAACACGAAAGTTTACGATTGTTACGCAAAGGAAAGTTGGACAAGAAACAAAATATATTAAAACCGAATATCCTAAAACGTATCATTACCTGATACAGCATCAAGCAAATTTCGATGCAAGAAAGTCAAGCATCTACAACAACAAACCGTTGTTTTCAATATTCGGTATTGGTGATTATTCATTCAAACCTTTCAAAGTTGCTATATCAGGACTTTACAAGACATTTCATTTTACACTTATTCTACCACAAAACAACAAGCCCGTAATGCTTGACGACACTTGTTATTTGATAGGTTTTGACAAAATAGAATTTGCCGTTTACGCATTAATTCTTTTAAACTCTAATACGACAGTTCAGTTCTTACAATCAGTTACTTTTCTAGACGCTAAAAGGACTTTTACAAAAGACGTTTTAATGAGAATTGACCTTTTAGAATTAGCAAAAAAAATTGACAAAACCGACCTTCGAAAAGAACTTGAAGCTCTTAACGAAAAGTATAAATTCAATTTAACACTTGACTTGTGGGATAATTTTATTAGTGAAATGACACCAGTAAACAATCGACAAATTACAATGTTTGCATAGCCTGATTTAAACACTAGGCATAACAGCGAGTTGACGTCATGGCGGGTGCAGTGGTTCGGATGACAGTTTTGTGATAGGATCGAGTGCAGTTCTTCGATTGAACTTATGTGCTAAAAATCTGCCCCTACTAAAGTCGCAAAACGTTTGATACAATTGAAATCAGTTTTCGAGATACGTTTACAACCCGTTAATTAATCGTACTTTCGAACTCGTATTTCAGAAAACGCTTCTGAATATCTTGATGAACAAATTTACATGGCCAATTTTTACGGTTTCGGTCTGAATGATTCGATTTTAGATGGCATTGATTCGATGGGTTTCGATCAGGCAACCCCGATTCAGGAACTTACCATTCCCATTACACTGAGCGGACGCGATTTGATCGCATGTGCACAAACGGGCACAGGAAAAACAGCCGCTTATTTATTGCCCACGATGCACCGCATCATGGCACAACCCAACCGCGGACATATTCACACGCTCATCATTTCGCCTACACGCGAACTGGCTTTGCAAATTGATCAAGCATTGACGGGTTTTAGTTATTACACCGACATCAGCAGCATTCCTGTTTATGGTGGTGGCAGCGGCGAAAGTTTTGACCGCGAGAAAAAAGCATTGACCTCGGGAACGGATATGGTGATTGCCACACCGGGTCGTTTGCTTGCGCATTTGAATTTAGGTTACGTCAAATTTGACCAAGTGCAATGTTTGATTTTGGATGAAGCGGATCGGATGTTGGATATGGGGTTTCACGACGATATCATGCGTATTGTGAAACACCTGCCGCAAGTGCGACAAACCTTGATGTTTTCGGCGACCATGCCTCCGCGCATCCGCCAACTCGCTTCGGCTATTTTGCGTGAACCGGAACAAATCAATATCGCTATTTCAAAACCAGCAGAAGGAATTAAACAACTTGCTTTTTGTGCTTACGACGCGCAAAAAACGCCACTCCTCTTGCAACTTTTACAACAACGCGAATTGTTAAGCGTGATTATTTTCTCTTCGCGTAAAGTGAATGTAAAAGCATTGGAACGTGAATTGAAAAAACTGAATGTATCGATTGCAGCCATCCATTCAGATCTGGAGCAAAACGAACGCGAAGAAGTGCTTCGTCAGTTCCGCAGCCGCAACATCAAAGTGATTGTTGCAACCGATGTCCTTTCACGCGGCATTGACATCGAGAATATTGGCCTTGTGGTCAACTACGATGTTCCGGCTGATGGTGCAGATTATGTGCATCGTGTAGGCCGTACAGCACGTGCCGAATCTACGGGCGAAGCGATTACGTTCATCAATCCGATGGATATGCGTCGCTTCGGTGCCATCGAAAAATTGATTGGTTACGAAGTTGAGAAAGGAATTATGCCCGCCGAGTTAGGCGAAGCACCACCTTATACCGGAAACCAAGGCGGCAAATCGCGCCCGCATGGTTCAAGCGACGGACAAGCTAGTTCGGGATCGCGTCCGGCGAAGAAGAAATTTTTTCGCAAGAAAAATTTCAAGCCAAGACCACCACAAGCCTAATGCAAAGTTCCAAATTCCAAGTTCCACCCCGATGCATTGAGGCCGTGGCTTCGGCACAATCTAGCGACTTCTGTACCAAACAACAAATTACCTTACGCACAAAAATCGAATCCCTTTACTTGATTCGGCAGACTATATTTTTAGTAACTGTTTAAATTTTATCCTTTGATTTTGTTATGTGTCTTTTTGCACCATACTTCGTTGCGTTTTTCGACCGTAGCAGCTTCCGCCTATGGCGGACCTTCAAAACGCGCCTCGTCTGGCACA
>JAAFIA010000006.1:0-88499 GCA_013298545.1 Bacteroidota bacterium
TTCATCAGTAGATTTCCTTGCTCCGTTCGTGTTTTATGAAACGAGGAGTAGAAGGCCGATGACAAAAATGTATTTTTAACTTAACGCGCATGCGATGCTTCGGGACAAATTTTAAACAGGCTCTAAAGGATTTGATAAGTGGGGGAAATGGGTGTGATTTGGGGTGATATTTGTTTTATAACTACAGAAAAATATACTATTCTAAACTACCTTGCACCACAAATAAACCATTTTAATTGATTCGTCATGCACGCAAACGCGCAACTCATTACCGATTTTTACACGGCTTTTCAACGCAAAGAAATTGCGTTTATGCAACAAGCGTACGCCGACCATGCAACTTTCAGCGATCCCGTATTTCAAAACTTGAATGCCCAAGAAGTACGCGCCATGTGGGAAATGCTTATCAGCTCTGGCAAAGACTTGGTGCTTGAATTTAAAGATATTAAAGCCGATGAAAAAATTGGTGAAGCCACTTGGATTGCAACGTACTCTTTTTCAAAAACGGGGCGGCGCGTAACCAATCACATTCATGCAACATTTGCATTTGAAAATGGAAAAATTGTAAAACACATCGACCATTTCGATTTTTACCGATGGAGCAAACAAGCCTTGGGTATTTCAGGATTGCTCTTGGGCTGGACAGGCTTTCTCCGCACGAAAGTACAAACAACAGCACGCGCAGGTTTGACGGAGTTCATGAAAGCTCGCTAGAAAATCACACCTTTGCGCCATTCTAAAAAACTAAAAAACATGGAAGTTCGCGACAGCAACGGCACACTTTTAAACGACGGCGATACGAGAAGTTTCAAATTCCAGATTTCAAGTTCCAGATTCCAAGTTCCAAATTTCAAATTCCAGATTCCAAGTTCCAGATTTCAAGTTCCAGATTCCAAGTTCCAGATTTCAAGTTCCAGATTCCAAGTTCCAGATTTCAAGTTCCAGATTCCAAGTTCCAAATTTCAAATTCCAGATTCCAGATTCCAAGTTCCAGATTCCAAATTTCAAGTTCCAAGTTCCAAATTCCAAGTTCCAAGTTCCAAACTAATTTCTTTGGGAGTTGGAACTTGGAGCTTGCCCTGTCATTACCAAATGTTCACGCGCAAACTATCTGCGCGCCACATCGCATCGCCTTCTTTCACACTAAATGCCGCATAAAATTCAGGGATGTTGGCAAACGGTCCATTCACGCGCCATTTCGCAGGAGAATGCACATCTGACAATAAACGTTCGCTTAATTGCTTTTCTTTTTGATGGCCCAACCAACCCAAGGCGTACCCCATAAAGTAACGCTGCATAGGTGTATAACCACCAATTTTCTCATTTTTCTTGTATTGTTCTGTTTGCTTAAACGCATCGATTCCCAATAAAATTCCGCCATAATCCGCAATGTTTTCGCCGAGTGTAGCCTTACCGTTGATGAACATACCTTTGATCGGTTCGTAAGCGTTAAACTGATCAACCATCACTTGTGCGCGCGTCATGAATTTATTTTCGTCTTCGATCGTCCACCAACTTTGCAAATTTCCGGCAGCGTCAAATTGGCGGCCTTCATCGTCGAAGCCATGCGTAATTTCATGACCAATGGTTGACGCGGCAGCATAACCATAAACCATCGCATCATCCGCCAACGAATCGGGAACACCCGGAATGGTGAAAATGGCTGCGGGCAATACAATTTCATTGTTTGATGGATTGTAATACGCATTGTACGTTTGCGGTGTCATGTCCCACTCCGTTCGATCAACTGGTTTTCCGTATTTCGCAAGTTGATCGGCAAAACTCCAACGGTTAGCATTCATCATATTTTCGCAGAACGAATTGGTTGTAATTTTCAATGCCGAATAATCTTTCCATTTATCGGGATAACCTACTTTTTTACTCATGCGCGCCAATTTATCGAGCGCTTTTTGTTTGGTGCTATCGCCCATCCACGCAAGTGTTTTGATGCGAGCCGCATACGCATTGCGAATGGCTTCAACCATATTGGTGTAACGGGCTTTAGCCGTTTCGTTGAAATATTCTTTCACAAATAATTTTCCAAGCACAAAACCCATTGCATCTTCTTCGGCATTCAAGACGCGCTTCCAACGTGGGCGCGGTTGTTCAATTCCACGCAATTTACGGCGGTAGAAATCAAAGTTCTCATTAAAAATTGGTGCTGAGAGGTATTCTGAAAATGACGACACCAGGTGAAAACGCATGTAGTGTTTCAACGTATTAATGTCTGTCGTCTTCAATAAATTTTCAAGCGCTTTGAAAAACTCGGGTTGCCCCACAACAATTGAATCAACTTTGGTCATGCCAAAACTGGTAAACATCCAAGCCCAATCGATCGAAGGTGTTAAGTTTTTGGTAACATCAGCCGTTGTCATTTTATTGTAATTGGCTTCAGGATCGCGGAGTTCTTCTAATTTACGAGATGATTTGGCGAGGGCTGTTTCAAATTTCAAAATGTCTTCGCCAGCTTTTTTTGCTTCATTGCTTTCAACACCCGCAAGCACCAACATACGCGAAATATGTCCGGGATATTCTTCGCGTGCTTTCTTCGGATTTTCATCGTTGCTAAAATAGTAATCGCGATTAGGAAGTCCGAGACCGCCTTGCCAGAGCTGTGCCGAAATGAGTCCGCTATTTTTAGCATCTTGGCCTACACCAAAATAATAAAACATGCCCATTTGCAGCGATTCAAAACTAGCATTGACCGCAACGAGTCCTTTCACGTCGGTAATGCCATTGATGCGATCGAGTTCTTTTTGAAGTGGTGCAATACCCAATTGATCTGCTTTGGCCGAATCCATCGCTGCGATCCAGAAATCGCCAATTTTTTGGGTTTCGGTTCCTTCGGCTGCTTTTGCAGCAGCAGCATCTTCATTGATTTTACGAATTTTCTGTTTGATCTCATCATCCACCAAATTGCCGATGCCCCAACCACTTTCAGAGCCTGGAATCGGATTGCGCTTAATCCATCCGCCATTGGCAAACTGGAAAAAATCTTGTGCGGGACTTACCGACGAATCGACGTTGGATGCGAGAAAATCGGGGCGGGCGGGTTCGTTTGTTGTTTTATCGTTTGAACAAGCCCAAACAGTTGCTGCAACGAATGCGGCAGGAATCAGAATTTTTTTCATAGGTATCGCTTAAAGCAGCCGAAAGATACAGCGAAACCCGATGAAAACAGCAATTTTTATCAGCCAAAAATAACCGTCTAAACACACGTACTACCTTCTACCCCAAACCGAACAAAACAAAAAAAGCGACCATTTCCTTCGCAGCGGAAATGGTCGCGGGGTTGACGAAACCGGAAGCAATCAGTTTCCGTCGCCGTCTGTTGAAGCGGGCTGCTGTTGCGGGGCAGGCTCTTGCTTGGCACCATCTTCAATCACTTCGTCTTTATTCTCAATGCGTTTTCCTTCTTCGGCATCTTTCGCTTTTTTCTCTGCTGCTGCTTTTTCCGCAGCTGCTTCGTACATGGTTTGTTTTTGGGTTTGTCCGGTGTAAAAGCTTTTCGTAGTAATGATGATAATACCACCAGAAACATCGCCGTAAGAAGCTGGAATACCGCCAGACAAAATGCTCACCCGATCAATCGCCATGCCTGTTACATTCAAATTTCCGTAGAGTGCTTCGCCATCGACAAAAATTTTAGATGCCCCTTCGCGTGAGCCACGCATAACGAGTTGTCCGCCTTTGCCTTCGCTCACTTGTGAGTTGAAACCCGTAACCATACCCACAACATCGCCTTTAGCAGTAGCTACATTTTTAATGAGTTGCGGGTCGATGTTTTGAATGGTAGAGAAGTTTTTATCTACTGGTGAACGGTCGGCTTCAATCACAACAACATCGGAATCAGATGCCGCAACAATCATATCAAAATTGGCATACGCGGTTTGAGCCGCATTAACTACGATATTTTTTTTGGTGTAGGCTTTGTAACCGATGTAACGCGCTTCTACGTCGTAATTTCCGGCAGGAAGACTACGGAAGTAAAAATTGCCGTCGAGGTTGGTAGCGCCGCCAGTAGTTGGTCCACCAGCGATGATGCGCACAATAGCGCCTGGAATGGGTTGTTTCTTTTCGTCGAGTACAGTAACTTTTAAATCGCCGTTTGATTGGGCAAAACTTTGAAATCCGCAAAGGATAGCAGTAAGTGCGAAGAGGTTGCGTAAGGTTTTCATAACTTATGTTTATTGAAGGTTAGTAATCTGCTTCTGTTGTGGATAAAACGCATGGCGCTGGGGGATTCCACACGGAAATGTATTTTTTCTCAAAAGCGGTTGATTTGGGGGGCGGGGTGGTTGATTTGCGTTGATAAGTGGCTTTTAAAATCAAGTTCCAGTTTCCAAGTTCCAGTTTCCAAGTTCCAAGTTCCAGTTTCCAAGTTCCAAGTTCCAGTTTCCAAGTTGCAGTTTCCAAGTTGCAGTTTCCAAGTTCCAAGATCCAGTTTCCAAGTTGCAAGTTCCAGTTTCCACGTTCCAGTTTCCACGTTTCATGCTCCAGTTTCTAAATCCTCAAAAGCATGATGCTGTTGTTTCTTAAGAGTGGGAATAGCGATCTTTTATTTTTGGAATTTGGAGTTTGGAAACTGGAAACTTTTCTGTGTACTTTTGCGCCCATGATTACAATAGACCACATCAAGGAATTAGTGGATCGCAAGGATGCGTTGAGGAGGCATCTTTGACGTTGACGGGAAACTGAAACGCATTGCCGAAGAAGAGGCAAAATCGCAAGCGCCCGGATTCTGGGACGATCCGAAAGCAGCCGAAGTGTTGCTGAAAGAAATCAAAAAGAAAAAAAACTGGACAGATGCCTTTGCTTCGCTTGAAGCAAGTGTTGATGACCTGCATGTGATTTACGAATTTTTCAAGGCTGGCGAAGCTTCTGAAGCAGATCTCGAAACGCAATTTGCCGAATCGGTTAAGAAAATCGAGGATCTGGAGTTCCGCAACATGTTGAGCGGTAAAGAAGACCATTTGGCAGCCGTACTCACCATCAACGCTGGTGCTGGCGGCACAGAAAGTCAAGATTGGGCCGATATGATGATGCGGATGTACATCATGTGGGGCGAACAAAACGGATTTAAAGTACGCGAGGCCGATTTGCAACAGGGCGAAACCGCCGGTATTAAATCGTGCACGTTGGAATTTGAAGGCGAAAATGCGTTTGGCTATCTCAAAGGCGAGAATGGTGTTCACCGTTTAGTCCGTATTTCACCTTTCGATTCAAATGCGCGCCGCCACACTTCTTTTTCTTCAGTATATGTGTATCCGTTGATTGATGATACGATTGAGATTGAAGTCAATCCGTCGGAATGCGAATGGGAAACATTTCGTTCGGGCGGTGCAGGTGGACAAAACGTAAACAAAGTAGAAACTGCTGTTCGCTTGTACCACAAGCCTTCGGGCATTGTGATTAAAAATCAGGAATCGCGTTCGCAGCACGACAACCGTGAAAATGCGTTGCGTTTGTTGAAATCGCAATTGTATGAATTGGAAATGCGCAAACGCATGGAGTCGATGAATGCAATCAACAGCACAAAGAAAAAAATTGAGTGGGGTTCGCAAATTCGCAATTATGTTTTGCATCCGTACAAAATGGTAAAAGACTTGCGTACCGATTATGAAACGTCAAACGCGCAAGGTGTGCTCGATGGCGACTTAAATCCATTCATCAAAGCGTATTTGATGGAATATGGCGCGAGTTGGAATACCGAATTGATTGGCGATAAATAAACTGTGCGATGACAAAGCAAAAACTTCCGGTCGTGATTTGGCACAATGCGCGCTGCTCAACTAGCCGCACAGCCATGTGTGTGTTGGATGACCTGAAAGCGACTGCAACGGTTGTGAATTATTTAGAAGATGAAATTACGGAAGCAATGCTCGAAGATTTGTTGGCGAAGTTGGGCATTCCGGCGTTTGGTCTGGTACGAACAAAAGAACCTTTGTACAAGGAAAAATATGCGCACCGGAAATTGTCGGAGAAACAATGGATTAAAGTATTGATTAAGCATCCGGTTTTGATTGAGCGTCCGGTGGTGGTGAAAGGGAATAAGGCGGTGATTGGGCGACCGATGGAACGGGTGGTGGAGTTATTGAAGTAACTAAATAGATTCTTATCTTAGCCGTATGAGTGAAAAGCAGCCTTTGTATTTGAAGCATGTTGTATTGGAGGACTATCGTTCTATCCAAAAAGTCGATATTGATTTTATGCCCGGATTGAATATTATCATTGGAGAAAATGGTAGTGGAAAGACTAATTTTTTGGATTTGTTGCGCTCTGCTATGTCAAATTCTTTTACTAATGGTAAATCATTTGCAAGATGTCAATTAACGTTCAAAGGAAAAGCTGAATACACGTTTGACTCTGCACCAAATGATAATTTTGTTGCAGATTCTGATGAAGGGCTAATGAATAATTATAAGTTGAATAGAATTATCAAAATCAAAACACCGCATAATGATGGCGGATTTGATAACGAAAGCAATATTTTCGATTTGCTTGACCATGTTTATGATCATGAAGGGAGATATTTAAAATCTGAGATCATTCGGCATGGACTTCCTATTCATTTACCAATATGGAATAATCCATTAAATGGCGAATTTCGTCTGAAGACGAGTTGGGATAAATCGCAAGTTGTGCTTCGTACTCGAAGTCTGAGTAGTGCATTTTCTTCGTCTATTCATAGTGGTGCAGACAATAGTTCATTTATCAGAAAGCTTGCTCTAGAAATTGGGCAAAAAAGGGCTGAACCTATTGACACTACAAAAGATGTTGAAACTCATTTTCGGAAAAGTCTAAATAACATCTGTGAAATACTTCTTAATGATCTACGACTAATTACTAAAATTGAAGACATTCGATGCAGTAGCTTATTTAGTTTAGAATTTGACTCTGAACAGAAAGTTATTTCATTTAGAAACTTTTTCTGTGAGTTTAAGTTTGATGGTAAATGGCTAAATTTCGATCAACTTTCTGATGGGACGAAGCGTATTATCTATCTAGTTTCGGAAACCATTAATTATCATGCTTTCATTTCTTCAGAAATTCTTTTTCTCGAAGAACCCGAACTCGGAATCCACCCTCATCAGTTGCATAAATTAATGACATTTCTAAAAGAAGAGTCAGAAGACAAACAGATTATTCTCACAACGCATTCTCCGCAAGTATTGAATGTATTAGGCGTTGACGAACTTGATCGGGTGCTTATTTGTGAATACGATGCCGAAAAAGGAACACAACTCCGCCACATGACTGATAAAGAGAAAAAAGAAGCGGCTACCTATATGGAAGAAGTTGGTTTTTTTAGTGATTATTGGTTACACGCAGACTTCAATAGAATATGAGCAGATGAAAAAAGTACTGCTTTTTGGAGAAGCCCCAAATGACACTTCAAGCATTGCCTCTCTCATGCGATTGCGCTATGAGGAAGATGCTTCATTTGGTAATTTAGTTGAAGATATTAATCAAGAGCAGATTAAAAATGAATTTAAAGGTGGTGTGCTTTTAACAAAAGATAAGCCCTTGAAATCAAAATTACGCAGGTTAATTAACACGAGTTATCGCATAAAAAAACCCGACTTAATTATTTTTGTCATCGACTTGGATTCGCTTGAAAATGATCGCGAAAAAAAAATTGGGCGACAAGAAATTTTCAATCGCTACAATACACAAGTTGAGGATAAAGGGATTTTATTGCTCAATATTTTTGAGTTAGAAGCATTGCTTTTAGCGGATATAAAAGTGGTGAATGACTTCTACAAAATTGAAATGACATACGACGGAGATCCAATGCTGCAAGTCGATCCCAAGGGCCACATTAAAAAATACTGCAAATACGAAGAGGCACATAGCCCCGAATTATTTAGTAAACTGAACTTTGACAACGTGATCAAAGTTCGCTACTTCCAAAAATTCATCACCGAGTTTGAACAAAAACTAAAATCAGCATAACATAAAAATCATGTCAACTTACCGCATCGAAAAAGACACCATGGGCGAGGTACAAGTTCCCGCCGACAAATACTGGGGCGCGCAAACCGAACGTTCGCGCAACAATTTTCGCATTGGGCCAGAAGCGTCTATGCCGAAAGAAATTATTTATGCGTTTGCATACCTCAAAAAAGCCGCCGCACACGCCAACCACGACCTCGGCGTGCTCCCCGCCGACAAGCGCGATTTAATCTCGCAAGTCTGCGACGAAATTCTTGCCGGTAAACTCGACGATCAATTTCCTCTCGTGATTTGGCAAACAGGCTCTGGTACACAGAGCAACATGAATGCCAACGAAGTTATTGCCTACCGCGCACACGTCATTTCTGGAGGCCAACTCACCGACGAGAAAAAAGTATTGAATCCGAATGATGATGTCAACAAATCGCAATCATCAAACGATACTTATCCAACAGCGATGCACATTGCAGCATACAAACTGGCGGTAGAAACAACCTTGCCGAGCATGCAACAACTCCGCGATGCGCTTGCCAGAAAATCGGATGCGTTTCAGAATATCGTTAAAACAGGTCGTACCCATTTTATGGATGCAACGCCACTTACATTTGGACAAGTGTTTGGTGGCTACGTGCAACAACTTGACAACAGCATGCGCGCCATCAAAAACGCGTTGGAAATGGTTCGCGAATTGGCACTTGGTGGAACAGCCGTTGGTACAGGATTGAATACGCCTGCTGGATATGATGTGCTAGTAGCCCAAAAAATTGCAGAATTTACGGGCCTTCCTTTTGTTACTGCACCAAATAAATTTGAAGCACTCGCCGCGCATGATGCGATGGTTGAACTTTCTGGTGCCTTGCGCCGCGCGGCTGTTTCGTTGATGAAAATTGCCAACGATATTCGGATGCTCAGTTCTGGCCCACGCTCCGGCATTGGCGAATTGATTATTCCTGACAACGAACCAGGCTCTTCCATCATGCCTGGAAAAGTAAATCCAACACAACCCGAAGCCTTAACAATGGTTTGCGCGCAAGTGATGGGCAACGATGTGGCTGTTGGAATTGGCGGATCAAACGGTCATTTTGAATTGAATGTGTTCAAACCGCTTATTGCTTATAACGTTTTGCAAAGCGCGCGTTTGCTCGGCGATGCGTGTGTTTCGTTTACACTCAAATGTGCCAATGGCATTGAGCCAAACAACGCTATCATTCAACGCCACCTCGAAAACTCATTGATGTTGGTTACCGCCCTCAATCCACATATTGGTTATTACAAATCGGCGGAGATTGCGAAGAAAGCGCATAAAGAAGGAACAACACTCAAACAAGCGGCCCTTGCCTTGAATTATGTAACGGCTGAAGAATTTGATGCGTGGGTTCGTCCAGAAGATATGACGGGATCGTTGAAATAAGACCAATTACCAATTGAAAAACGCCGGATGTGCATCTGCTCTTCGGCGTTTTTTTTAGTAGTTTTACCTTTCATACAATCAATTCGTTTCGTTTATGCGCTTTGCTGTGAAGCCATTTTATTCCGCTTTGTTTACGCTGCTTTTTTTATGCGTTTGGACACCTGATGCGTTTGCGCAGGCCGATTCGACGTACAATCCCAAAGAGGAAATTGTTTTTCGCGATAAACGTTACCGGATTTGGAACAATTGGATGAGCGGGGGATTTGGTCCGGCCTTTCATACCAACAACCCGCACACACAAGTGGTTTTGGGAGTCAATTTCAACTTTCATATCCGCACCCATTATTTTCGCCTGGGCGGCGCACTTTCGGGCGATCAGTTCTGGCGCAATTGGAACAATTACAATTTGCATGGAGCCTATATTTTCCGGCGCAAAGAAAACGAACGTTGGCACAAAGCCTTTATGGCGGGCCTCTCCTACTCTACGGGATATTATTTTCTTTATCCACCCGGCGTTTACGAGCTTGAACCGTACAATCATCCCGGATTATATTTTGAAGCGCAGTTCATTCGTAAAGTCGAATACGATTATGGCGTTGGTTTGACTTGGTTTGCGGATGTCAATAAAAAGCAAACGATTACTGGCCTGAAAGTTGATATCTTCTTTTCAGGTGCTTACCGTGGTTACGTGAAAGGGAAAGCACCGAAAAAAATGATTCCGAATTAATTTTCTCCATACCAGACTACTTGCTTTTTCGTTTACACATCATGACCTCATTCCGCTCCATCTCGTTTCTCTTTTTATGTGTAGCCTTTTTTCTGATTTCGGGAAAACGTTCGCCAGTTGATGACGCAAAGAAAAAAGCCATTGCTGATTATCAAACAAACTATGTCGAAACAACGTTAAACAAACCAGAAGATTTGGGCTGGACAGGTCTTGGTAAGCGTTGCAAAGCGGGAACACTTGCCCCAGCGACGTACGAAAAACTTTTAAAACGCATCAATTATTTTCGCCGCTTGGCAGGTGTTCCCGATCAAGTTGTTTTGGATTCGGGATGGAATAAATTGGCGCAAGCTGCGGCATTGATTATGCATGCCAATCAACAACTCGATCATTCGCCGAGTGCAGCCATGAAATGTTATTCGAAAGAAGGTTATGAAGGTGCTTCCACTTCAAACTTATCGCTTGTAACCGCACATTCCTTTCCGCGATTGCTTGCCGACCAGATGGAAGATCATGGCGGATCGAATAAAGCGTGTGGGCATCGGCGTTGGATTTTGCGGGCTGCATCAACACGCATGGGCATTGGCGTATGTTCGGAAGCCTATGCGTTGCGCGTGTTTACTTCGTATGAGGACAAGGATTATGATGCAAGTGTTTCAACCAAAAATCTCCCCGAATACTACGCTTATCCGTTTAAAGGTTATGTTCCGTTTCAATTGGTTTACCGACGTTGGACATTTTCTATTCCCAAGCAAGAAGGCAAAGAAATTGATTTTAAAGCAGCACGTGTTGCTGTGAAATCAGACAATAATCCGATTGGTTGCATCATCGAATCGCGTGATGACAATATGGGCGATCCGAGCATTGTGTGGGCCATCAATGGCTTGAAAGAAGATTTTGATTACGCATACAATGATATGCCAACAAAAAAGGCGGCCTTCGCCAAAAAAGGATTGATGGACAAAACCATTACCGTTACGATTTCCAATGTAAAAGTTGATGGAGAAGTTAAAGAATACACCTATTATTTCATCTTATTTGATCCGAATGAAAAATAAGAAATCGATACGGCGACCAACTGCTCTACTTTTATTTTTTCTCTCGACACTACTGTTGGTGAGCTTTTATCCTTCGCCCGAAATAGATGCCAAAAAACAAGCAGCAAAAAACTACCAAACCGAATTTCTAGGAACAACGATTCATACCGTTGAGGAATTGAAATGGACAGGTGATGTTCAATCTTGCAAAGCAGGAACACTAGCACCTGATGTTTATCAAAAGATCGTGCGACGTGCAAATTACTTCCGTGAACTTGCGGGTGTACACAATCAACTACAACTCGATTCTAACCACGCCACCGCACAAGCCGCCGCACTGTTGATGTTCGCCAACAACACCCTCACACATGATCCAAGTCCCGACATGATCTGTTTTTCAAAACTCGCCGAATTGGGTGCTGGCTCAAATCTCTCTTTTGGTACGGTTATTTTTAAAGAATTTGTTGTAGATCAAATTGCTGATGAAGGCGGCTCCAATCAATCCGTTGGCCATCGCCGTTGGATTTTAAATGCAGATGCGCGATTCCTGCGTTTTGGTGCCACGCCAAATACATACGCGCTCGATGTGTTCAGCAATTATTCTTGGAACGCTCCTGTACTAACAATTCCGGAAACATACAGCTATCCCGGCAAAGGGTATATTCCATATCAACTCATTTTCAAACGCTGGTCGTTTAGCATAAGTGGCGAAGGCAGTTTTTCTGATGCTACGATTACCGTCAAAAAAAATGGGCAAACGATTAGCGTTTCAAATGAAACATGGGACAATGCTTACGGCGATTGTAGCATTATCTGGGAAATGAACGATTTGTTTGACGAGGATGAATACGATGTTGCCGAAGCAAATAAACGAGCTGTGTTCTCAAAACTTGGCTGGCTCAACACACCCATAACGATAACAATTGCGAATGTGGAAATTGGTGATGTAAAGAAAAACTTTACCTACAACATCATTCCTTTTGATCCTGACGAAGTGAAATAATAATTGATACAACAACTAAAAATCTCGCTATCAATTGGTAGCGGGATATTTTTATTTTGCTTTTTCGGGTTCCTCAACGCGGTTAAAAAACTGTGTTAGATTCCGTGATCCGTCTTTATTCATATTCCAGATTTTGCCGTCTTTGATGATGTATGTTCCGGTAACAACCATACTAACCACATAAGGCAATTCGGGGGAATCTTTCATTTCTGGAAAAGTGGAGAGAAAAGGAACGAGTTTGGAATTGGGCAACTCATACATCTCAATCACCGAGTCGTTTTTCATGCGCCATGCACCCAAGGCACAAATAATGGCCGTGCCCGGACACATTTCTTTATACGCTTTAAAGGTCATCATCGAATCGGGCCGCAAACGCAATTCGATTCGGTTTTGTTCCCACACAGTTGCGCCACGCCAAAAACCAATAGCATCGACATCATGACCCACTTCGTGCTTCCCGCTTTCGGCAGGTAACTCTTCATTAAAGACTTCGTAGCCAACAATAAAAAGTGAAATGACCAGCGCAAAGGCAATGGCTAATGTTGAGGTGCTCGCGGTTTTCATACAAACTTATCTCCTTTGGCAACTTTTACATCGTTAACAAATGTGCGAATTTGCTGTTCGTCCTGTTTTTTGCAAATGAGCAAAATACCGTCAGACTCAGCAACAATATAATCTTCGAGGCCCTCAATCACAACCAACTTATCTTTCGGAACGTGTACGATACAATCTTTAGAATCGTACATCATCACATTTTTACCAACAACAGCATTGCCGTTTTTCTCTTTTTGAATATGTGTATAAAGCGATCCCCAAGTGCCTAGATCAGACCAACCGATAATGGACGAGCGGACATACACATTTTTGGCTTTTTCCATGACGGCGTAGTCAATGGAAATATTTTTGCAGCGTGAATACGCATCGCGCAAAAATTCGGCTTCTTGTGGTGTATTCCAAACATCGTTGCCTTCGTGAAAAATGGCGGCCATATCGCCAATGTGTTCTTCAAACGCTTTGATGATGCTTTTAGAACTCCACATAAAAATGCCCGAATTCCACAAAAAGTCGCCGCTTTGCAAAAAGAAATTCGCCATATCGAGATCGGGTTTCTCGGTAAACGTTTTGACACGTTTGATGCGTTTGTCTTTTGCACTTTTATCATCTTCGATAAATTGAATGTAGCCGTAACCCGTATCGGGTCGCGTTGGCTTGATGCCAATGGTCAGCAAACAATCTTCGGTTGCAGCACGATCAAGGCAAGATTTTACCGCTTTTTCAAACGTATCTTCTTTGATGATGAGGTGATCGGAAGGTTCAACAACCATCACCGCATTTGGATTTTTAGCATGGATTTTCCATGCCGCATAAGCCACACAGGGTGCGGTATTTTTACGCGCTGGTTCGCACAAGATATTTGCTTCGGGTAGTTTTGGCAATTGCTGCATCACCAACTCTTTATAACTCTCGTTGGTAACAACGTAGATATTTTCTATCGGGCAAATACTTTTAGAGCGATCGAACGTGGACTGCAACAAGGTGCGGCCCGTTCCCAACACATCAATAAATTGTTTGGGCTGTGCGGTACGGCTCATGGGCCAGAAACGTGTTCCGACACCACCCGCCATAATTACGCAATAACGATTTTTCATCTTAACTTAATTTTTGCAAAGCCGCTTCAAGGCTTGAAATGATGCGTTCTACATCTTCGAGTTTACACGTGCCAACCGAAAGGCGATACCAATTTGATTCGTGTGATGAACCAAACGCATAAAATGGAACAATAGCCACTTTAGCTTCATCGAGAATGTAACGGGTTACATCTTTTGTAGTTGCCAGAACTTCGCCTGAAGCCGTTTTCTTACCGTGCAACGCAAATTGTACCGTTAAGTAAATAGCGGCTTGTGGAGCAATGGAATTGACGTTATGACCTTGGGCGCGCAAACGTTGAATGCCTTTGTGAAAGCCTTCGAGGCGTGCATGAATTTGAGAACGAATCTCGGCAAGAAATGTATCGTATGCTTGCAAATCGCTCAAGAAACGTGCGGTTGCAACTTGCTCTGCTTTCGGTGCCCACGCGCCAACGTGCGAGAGAATAGATTTCATCTGATCAATGATCGGCTTTGGCCCCATCGCCCAGCCTACACGAACACCCGTTGCTGCAAGTGATTTAGAAATTCCATCAACAAAAATGGTGTACGGACGAATAGCAGGACGCAACGTTACAGGATCAACGTGTGTTGTTTCGCCAAATGTCAAGGCCCAATAAATCTGATCGTACATCAGATAAAGTGGTTTGCGGCCAGCGGCATTGCGTTTTGCATTTTCTTCGAGCACCAAATCACAAATCGATTCGAGTTGCGAAGCCGTAAATGTTGTTCCTGTTGGATTGAGTGGCGAGCAGAGTGCCAACAAACTCACCTCTCCAATATGTGGGCGAAGTTCGTCGGCAGTAGGCATGAAATTATTTTCAGGTTTTGTTTCTACAAAAATCTGATTGGAATAATCGCCCGTAGTAAGGTGTGTATAATGGTTGTTGTTCCAAGACGGAACAGGAAAAAGCACTTTATCGCCTGGATCGATGATGGCGCGATAAATGGCATAGATCACAGGACGTGCGCCACCAGCAATTAGAAATTCGTTATCGGCGTAGTTTAAGCCTTGACGTTGTGCAATCAAATTGGCAACGGCTTTGCGTAAATCAGCCATCCCATCAGCAGCAGGATAGTTTGTTTCATCGTTTTGATAGGCTTCGATGATGGCTTGCTTGAGTTCTGCTGGAATTGGAAAAACCTTTGGATTAAAATCGCCGATGGTCAGGTTAAACACCTGTTCGCCATTGCGGATTTTCTCGTTGATTTCTGCTGCAAGTTTGATGATCTCGGAACCAATCAGGCTCTCGGCCATCTGAGCGATGCGCGGATGGGCTGAAGGTGTTGCGGTGTTGGCGCTCATTCGGTTGAATGTGTGTGTGGTTTTCGGGCGCAAAGGTACGAAAAACAAAGCCCGTTTTGACACTCCGTTGCGAGAGAATATCAGGTCAGTAAAACACCTCCATAAGATATAAATAGCTTACTAATACTACTTGGGAAGTGTTTCGGCCACAAACATTTTGTTAATGCGTTTGATGGGGCCGTGGCAAAAGTTTTCATGACACGAAACGCAGGCGCGAACTGTTGCATTGAAGTATTTTACTTGATCGGCTTGTTGCATTCCGGCATGACTGAATTGTTCTGCTTGCGCCAAGTAAAAATCGGCCATGGATTTAAACAGCGCTTTATCAATGGTGGTATCGGTACGTTGTGCGGTGAGGAGCGTTTGAACATTTTCAGGCAAACGCATTTCTTCTGCTGTTAGTGCACGTTTCTCTAATTTGGTTTTGAGTGAATCGTTCCAATTTGAGAGTTGACGCATGAGCAAAGCCAATTCGCTATCGCCGTTGGGATTGAGTGGTGTTTTGCACGAATCGGCATTAGACGCATTTTTCCCATCGCCCGAACAAGCTACAAGCAATATTCCCAAAAGAAAGAGCAAAAGAAAAGAATAGTTCTTCATGTCTTTATTGGTTGCGAATAATCACACCACGCGCTTCAAAATTGAGTTCGGTTTCGGGCGTTGTAATTTTCTCGATTTCTTCTTTGCTTTTTCCTTCATCTTCGGCAAAGTGGCGCAATTCGGCAACACTCGTTGTATCAATACGCGCAAAGCCATCGAGTACAACATTTTTCCCACTACAATCTTTGGGAACAAAGAAGGCATAATCTTTAAAGGAAACGCGCATGGTTTTTTGGTTGCCCAAATCCAATTCCATCCAGCAGCCTTTCTTTTGGCATACGGATTGAATTTTACCTTCAATTTTCATCGGCATGCTATCTGTTCCGGCCATTTTACTGACTACTTGAGCAACAGGAATGGCACCGTCGGCAGAAATAGAATCGCCAAAATATTGTGCCGTAGCTTTGGGTGCTTCGGTATTGCTGCAGCTGTACAACAATGCAAGCGTGAACAAAGGAAGAAGTAGCTTTTTCATGATTTTAAATTTTCGGCAAGTTACATTGTTTTTTAAGACGGTTATTTTCGCCAAGAAAACAGATTTTTTTCGAGTATCCACTTATCATTTTTCCAACGATACACGGAGGCCCCGCCATTGCCGCAATTGACACCACATTGAAAACTTACATAGACAATTGCCGTTTTCCCATCTTTTGAAAAGATGGGTTTTGAGACTTCATAATACCCTGTTTTGTGGTTAGAAAAGTATTTCGTCCATTGTTTGGCCGCTTTTTTCTGTTTGAGCGAATTGGGTAATCCTTTTGATGAAATAACAACCGATCCGGCAATGCTGTCTTTGGTCCACGTTTGCTTTTTGGATGCGCGTGCTTGTTGCAACATAAAATCAATATCGGCTGGAGTGATGTACGATTCGCTTTTCAATCCGGCAATGAGGATAGAATCGGATTCCCAGTCGGAATAAAAATGTTGGAGTACGCTATCGCGCAATAAAAACGTATCGGGAGCAGTTGAGAATTTAACAGCGGCTTGGAGTAAGGAGCGGCGGTCTTGCGCGGTGGCGGAGAGAGAAATTGTAATAAGGAAAAGCGTGAAGATTTTTTTCATGGGTGAGTTTTATAAATCAATCATTTAATTGGCCGGAACAAACAAAGCAAAATCAATACTTGAATGCTGACCTTCTGTGCTAATTCGCAAGAGAGAAATTTGGCCATCTTCAAAATTGACAGGCAATTGTTGCGTATGAAATCCGGTTGCATGTCGTTTATGTTGTTGTATTGCTATGTATGCATTTGCAAAGGAAATACGCGTTTGTTTAGCCTGCCTTTTTTCGATTTCAGCTATAAATTGCCCGAGCAAACGATACCAATCATCGAATTTATCGATGTTCAAAATCTCTTTTTCGCTGGTCATTTTGAATACATAGTTGATGCGGTTGTTGTAAACAGTTTGTGTAATTTCAACCGAATAGGCATCATCTATTTTGCCTTTTTCAACAGCAGTCGAATCGTCTTGCTGCTCGAATGAATAATCGTTGAAATTTTTGCCTTTCAACAATTTTTGAAGTCGCGGTTTGTTTTTGGGTGGCACAAGGCTTAGATACGGTTCTTCGGAAAGAACCGCAAACAAACGTAAACTATCCGAGCCACGGAAATTGCCCACATTGCGCTCCTCTTCGTACCTGAATAACGAAGTTTCGAGCGGCTTATACGTTATTGGCTTTTTATTGCATTGTGTAGCAATGGTAGCCACCAACGAAATGACTGAAATTATAATAGAAAGAATATGGCCTACGCCTGGCGAATTGCTCATGAAATTAGTTGTTTACAGTTCTCAAAAACAGCTTACATATTTCTGCGATACTGCCCACCAACTTCAAAAAGTGCAGCGGTAATTTGTCCCAAAGAACAATACTTTACCGCTTCCATCAATTCACCAAAGACGTTTCCGTTTTGAATGGCCAGTTGTTGCAAACGCTTCAACGATTCGGTTGCGCGTGTTTCGTTGGTCTTGTGCAGATTAACGAGCATGGCAATTTGGTATTCTTTTTCTTCTTTGGTCGCGCGAATCACTTCGGCAGGAACAACCGTTGGTGAGCCTTTGGACGAGAGGAACGTATTCACACCAATGAGTGGATATTCGCCGGTGTGTTTTTGCATTTCGTAATACAAACTTTCTTCTTGAATTTTTCCGCGCTGGTACATGGTTTCCATCGCGCCCAACACGCCACCACGCTCACTGATGCGATCAAACTCTGTCAACACCGCTTCTTCAACAAGATCGGTCAGTTCTTCGATGATGAATGAACCTTGAATTGGATTTTCGTTTTTCGCTAAACCCAGCTCGCGGTTGATGATGAGTTGGATAGCCATGGCACGACGCACCGATTCTTCGGTTGGTGTCGTGATGGCTTCGTCATACGCATTGGTGTGCAACGAATTGCAATTGTCGTAAATCGCATACAACGCTTGTAGTGTCGTACGAATGTCGTTGAAGTCAATTTCCTGTGCGTGAAGCGAACGACCCGATGTTTGAATGTGGTATTTCAACATCTGCGAACGTTCGTTGCCACCATATTTCATCTTCATGGCTTTCGACCAAATGCGCCGCGCTACGCGACCGAGTACGGCATATTCTGGATCCATGCCGTTGGAGAAGAAGAACGAGAGGTTTGGCGCAAAATCGTCGATGTGCATGCCGCGGCTCAAGTAATACTCCACAAACGTAAATCCGTTTGAAAGGGTGAGCGCCAATTGCGTGATTGGATTTGCACCAGCCTCGGCAATGTGGTAACCAGAAATTGAAACGGAATAAAAATTCCGCACTTTCTGATCGATGAAATACTGTTGCACATCGCCCATCACACGCAGCGAAAATTCGGTGGAGAAGATGCAGGTATTTTGTGCTTGGTCTTCTTTGAGAATATCGGCTTGTACGGTTCCACGAACTTGCGACAGCGTATGTACTTTTATTTTTTCATAAACCTCTTTGGGCAACACTTGATCGCCAGAAGTGCCGAGCAGCATCAATCCTAGGCCATCGTTTCCTTTTGGCAGATCGCCTTGGTATGTTGGACGTTGAATGCCTTTGGCTTCCCATAAAGCATGCAGATTTTTTTCAACTTCTGCTTCTAATTGATGTTCGCGGATGTATTTTTCGCATTGCTGATCGATGGCGGCATTCATAAAAAATGCAGCGAGAATAGCGGCTGGTCCGTTGATGGTCATGGACACAGACGTTTTCGGATCGGCGAGATCAAAACCGGAATACAATTTTTTCGCATCGTCGAGGCAGCAGATACTTACACCGGAATTGCCAATTTTTCCATAAATATCTGGACGGTATTCTGGATCGCGGCCATAAAGTGTAACGGAGTCAAACGCCGTAGATAAGCGTTTGGCGGGCATTCCAAGCGAAACGTAGTGAAAACGTTTGTTGGTGCGTTCTGGACCACCTTCTCCGGCAAACATGCGCGTTGGGTCTTCGCCTTCGCGCTTGAATGGATAAATTCCTGACGTATATGGAAATTCACCCGGTACGTTTTCTTGCGAGAGCCACGATAACAAATCGCCCCAAGCGGTGTAACGTGGTGTCGAAATTTTAGGTACTTGTGTATGCGAAAGCGATTCGTAATGCGTTTTTATTTTGATTTCTTTGTCGCGGACTTTAAAAATGTAATACTCGTTTTTATACTGTTGTGCAAGTGCATTCCAGTCGTTGATGAGTTTTAAATTTTTAGGATCGAGATCGAGTGCAACGCGGTTGTATTGCTCTTCGAGAGCCGCAATCAGGCTTTCGTTGTTTGCTTTTTTATCTTCTTGAATGGCTTCAATCGACGTGCGCAGGGCGTAGAGTTTTTGCGCAACGGCTGCTTGTTGCTTAACGCGTTTATCGTAACTGCGGTTATTTTCGGTAATCTCTGACAGGTAGCGGGTGCGGGCCGGAGGAATGATGTAAATTTTCTCCGACATTTCCTTGGTAATCTGAAAATTGGTTTTCAGATCGACACCTGTTTTTTCTACAATCTTCTCAATCACGGCACGGTACAACCGATTCATACCGGGATCGTTAAACTGCGAAGCAATGGTTCCGAATACAGGAAGCGACTCGTCGTCGGTTTCCCAGAGTTGGTGATTGCGTTTGTATTGTTTGCGCACATCGCGGATGGCATCGAGTGCGCCGCGTTTATCGAATTTATTGAGGGCGATGATGTCGGCAAAATCGAGCATATCAATTTTCTCCAATTGCGTTGCCGCTCCGTATTCGGGAGTCATGACATACAAACTGGTATTGCTGTGTTCGATGATTTCGGTATCGCTTTGTCCGATTCCCGATGTTTCGAGAATAACGAGATCGAAATGAGCGGCTTTGAGCACATCGACGGCTTCTTGCACGTGGCGCGAGAGGGCGAGGTTGCTCTGGCGGGTGGCGAGGGAGCGCATATACACACGCCCGTTGTTGATGGCATTCATGCGAATGCGATCGCCAAGCAATGCGCCGCCTGT
This sequence comes from Bacteroidota bacterium, assembly GCA_013298545.1. Classification (GTDB taxonomy): domain Bacteria; phylum Bacteroidota; class Bacteroidia; order Palsa-965; family Palsa-965. The sequence continues at coordinate 20,144 of JAAFIA010000006.1, forward strand.
TTTGCGTTTCGACGGATCGACAGAAATGAGTCCAATTGTTTTTTCAGGAAAATCGATCAAGAAGCGGCGAACCAATTCATCTACGAGCGATGATTTTCCAGCACCGCCCGTTCCGGTAATGCCGAGGACAGGCGTTTTAGATTTTTTCGCCAATGCTTTGATTTCGATGAACGCGTTGGCATGTTCGTCGCCAAAATTTTCTGCGGCAGAAATTGTCCGCGCAATGGCATGATGATCGCGGCTAGAAAGTTTTTTGACTTCGCCGTTGAGGTTTTGTCCGGTTGCAAAATCAGATTTCTCCAACAAATCGTTGATCATGCCTTGCAAACCCATCGAACGGCCATCGTCTGGGTGATAAATACGATCTATGCCATATTCTTGCAATTCGCGAATTTCTTCGGGAAGAATAGTTCCGCCACCGCCGCCAAAAATTTTGATGTGGCTACAATTGCGTTCCTTGAGCAAATCGTACATGTATTTAAAAAATTCAATGTGCCCGCCTTGGTAAGACGTAATGGCAATGGCATTGGCATCTTCTTGAATCGCACAATTCACGATTTCGGCTACGCTACGGTCGTGTCCGAGGTGAATGACTTCTGCGCCACTGCTTTGAATGATGCGGCGCATGATGTTGATAGCGGCATCGTGCCCATCGAAAAGCGATGCGGCAGTAACGATGCGGATTTTGTGCTTGGGCTGGTATGGTTGTACTTCTTGCATGTGCTGGAATGAATGAACGGTGGAGAAATTTCCAACGGCATTAAAAACGAACAAAAATACGTTGGATCGGGGGTTTTGACAAATCGAAAATGGGTCTGGCAAAATCACTTGTTTATGCTTAGTTTTGAAAAAACCATTTCTCATGACCAAACCTCGCCAAATTGCCCGTTATGCACTGTATTTCATCGTCGGTTATGCCTTATTTTTTGGCTTCCGCATTTGGTATAGTTATGGTCTCGACAAATTTGATAATGAGTCGAGTTTTCTTTCTGGCGAGTTTTTCAATCAACTGGACCTGAGTGGGCTGCGCAATATTGCGGGCGAAAAATATAAGCGGACCAAGCAAACCAAATCAGACTTTGAGTATAACGCCCCTGTTAACGGCGGTTTTGAAGTCATTGAGCAGAAGTACGAGAAAACAGCAACGGTGCGTTCGCGTTCTTACGAGTTTGAAAAGGACGAGAAAAAATTGCGTGAGGAAGTGAAGCGCTTGGAGTCGGTGATTCAATTTGAGAAAAACGCGGGCGAAAAAGGTGAACGCGAATTGCATTTGCTTGTAGGGGTAAAACCGGAACAGTTTGACACGTTTTATGACATTGCGCGAAAAATTGGTAAAGTAGGTTTTGCTGAAATCGAGAAGACGGACAAAACAAGTGAGTACAAAGATTTGAATGCGCGCCGCACCTCACTCGAAAATACGCGTAAAGCGTTGACCGAATTGAAGGCGAGAACTGGAAGCATTGGTGAATTTATCAATCTCGAAAACCGAATTCTAAACATTGATTCTTCGTTGCAAGAACTCGGTGTGCAGTTGGGCGATTTTTCGGAGGAGAATGAATTTTGCACTATGAAAATTTCGTTGTTTGAGCGGCGTGCTCCTGTTCCAACATCGTTTATGCATCGGCTAAAAGTTTCGTTTGAATGGGCCACAACGTGGTATCCGCTATTTTTGATTGTGTTGGGATTGTGTTTTGGCGTTGGTTTTTTACTGGTTTTGTTGCTTCGGTTTTATCGGGGGAATACGGGTGGCGGAAGTTCTGATACGTCGGGTGTGGCTTGAGGGTTGGGTTTTATGAAATTTAGAAAATTTTATACTGATTTTGCAACGGCTTATGGCACTTGTTGGTTTATATTGATGCTTCTAGCATTGATAACTCAACGTCATATCAATGCTGGCGTGTTTGGTTTTTGGGGATTTTTTATTGGGAGTTTGGTCTATGCGATTGTTCGCGCATTTATTCGTAAAAAGCGAGAAACAATGGATTTTTAATTCTGCTTTTTAATCGTTTTGTTGTTTCGGTTTATTTAGGAATGCGTGTTAGTAAAATTGCTTCTTTATGTGATTTTTACTGGTGAGTTTAGTGATTAATTTCTTTAACCCATTGTAAAGTTCGCCTGCGGCGGGCTTGCGGTTAGTCCCAAGGCTTCGGGAGGAAATGGAAGTTTTTATTTACTTTCTTTGCTTGCCCAAAGAAAGTAACAAAGAAAAGGCCCAACGAATACCAAATTGCAATAAAAAATGGCCTGACGATAACGGCCGGTTAGCCATTTTTTAAATGCAACTTCGCACTATTCGTTGACATCTTCCCGCGGATTTTCTTGATGTTTTTTTGTACGATTTTCCGCCTTTGGCGGGGCTTGTGGTTAGCGTTTGGGTTTTGAAATTTCTAACCCTTACCTTTGTCGCGATGCGTCAGAAATTAATATTATCGGGATTGCGTGCGTATATGCAAACCTTGTTTTTATTGTCGTCGGAGCGTGGGGCGGAAAAAGTCTTGCATTTCTTTTCGAAGCCTTTGATTCGTAAAATCAGGAAACGTGACGCGGAGAGTTTGCAAACGGCGACGCAAAAATTAATGTCCATTGGAGAAGGGCGCGAAGTGATGACCTATCGGTGGGGAGCTGGTGCGCGTGGGGTTTTATGTGTGCATGGCTGGGAAAGCAATGCGGGAAATTTTGGCGGTTTTGTTGCGCCATTTATAGAAAAAGGATTTTCTGTTTTTGCTTTCGATGCTCCGGCACATGGTTATAGTCCGGGCAAAACGACCAATATCTTTCAATATAAAGATGCGATAGAAACATTATTACGCAATCATCCAGAGATTGACACCATTGTTTCGCATTCGTTTGGGAGTGCAGCTTCAATCTATGCGTTGACGGAATTAAAGGATCATCGGATAAAAAAATTGGCGATGTTGACGGTGCCAGATCGGATGCTCGATTTTTTGAATCAGTTTTTTATGATTTTGAACTTATCGGCGCGTCAGCAGGAATTGGTTTTAAAAAAATTCGAGTCGCGTTTTGGTTTCCCAATTTCGTATTTTTCGAGTGCGCGTGCGGTGGGCGAACTTTCGGTAGCGATTCAGGTTTTGCATGATCGTTATGAAAAGATATTGCCTTTTTCGGATTCGGAGCGTGTGGTGGCGGGAGCGCGGGATGCGCGGCTGGAGGTATTAGAAAATGTGGGGCATTACCGCATGTTGTGGGAAGATGCGGTGGTGGGGAAAGTGGTAGCGTTTGTAATGTAAATCACATCTTCAATGCTTCATTCGGATCCCAAAAGAGTTTTTTGAAATTTACCACACAATCTTTTTTTACTTGAATGCCTTCGCTTTCCAGTAATTCTTGCATCATGGTTGGCGTAGCAAAGTGATTTTTCCCCGTAAGCATGCCTTCGCGATTGACTACGCGGTGTGCGGGAACGGGCGAGTGGTGGCGGTGCGAGGAATTCATGGCCCAACCAACCATGCGCGACGATCCTTTGACGCCTAAATACTGTGCAATAGCGCCATAACTTGTTACACGACCATAAGGAACAAGCCGCACCACTTCGTACACCATGTAGAAAAAATCGGAATCGGGGTGGGCTTTCATAGGTTGAATTGTGAATGTGAAAGGTACAAAACCAGCCATCAAGTTGCGGCAATTACAAGAACTTAATGTTAACGTTTGATTGTCAATAATTCTTCTTTTTGAACGGTTGTTGAAAAAATTTGTTTGCCTGAAAACAGCTAAAAACAAGAACTTATCCGTTTACAAACGTTTGTATTCGTTTGTTACCGACTAATTCCAGAAAAGTGTTTTTCCTTTGTACCCTGAATTTAGTTTTGTTGATTTTTCACGATACAGTACCAGAACAAGTTGATACGTTATGAATAGGTTGTTAGTTTTTACAGGTTATGCAACAGGAAAGATATGCGCTCAAAGCATCGCCTGATTTTTATGTCTTTGCGTTTACAAGCGAAGGCCCGCAAGGCGAAAAGAAAAAAATCATTCAATTTTCTGAAATGGAAGAAGCGGGTGTTTACAATCTCGCGTTTGGCGACTGGAATCCGGTTGCCCAAAAGTTGGATGATCTTGTGGTTAGCAACAATGGCGACAGGGAAAAGATTTTAGCAACGGTAGTGGCGGCTGTCTATTTGTTTACAAACTTAAATCAGGGCTGTACATTGGTTTTTGCAGGAAGTACGCCTGTTAGAACGCGTTTGTACCGCATGGGTATTACAAAACATTTTGACCGTGCCATCCGCGACTTCGAGATTTTTGGGTTTGCGGGAGGTGTATGGGCTAAATTTGAGATAAATGTTAATTATACGTGTTTTTTAATCCGAAGAAGAGATGTACATTTGTTTAATGAATGATAAGAAGAAAAAAGCTGCGGCTATACTTCATGTTCTAATTGACCCTACGCTTGAGCGTTTTCAAAATCGGGTGCTTTCACCTGAAAAGCTCGAACAAGCAAATCGCGTTTTAGCGATTGCGGGTTTGCCCAAGAAATAATTTATTTCGGGCTTCTTTTCTGTATGTATTTGATGTGTTGATTTTATCCGTGTACAAACGTTTGTACGCACTATTGTTTCATTTTTATTTTTTTCTTTTTTATGACCGAGGAGTATTTGCATTACGTGTGGAAAACACGTCAGTTTAACCAGAATCATTTATTTACGTCAGAGGGTGTACCCGTAGAAGTTCTTCGTCCAGGTGAACACAACACGAATTCGGGTCCCGATTTTTTCAATGCGCGAATTAGGTTGGGTGGCATGATTTGGGCTGGAAATATTGAAATTCATCTACGTACATCGGACTGGGATAGGCACGGCCATCGGTCTGATGAAGCGTATGACAATGTGATTTTGCATGTTGTTTACGACGATGATTCGATTGTTCATTCGCCAGCACTTTTCTCGTTGCCAACCATCACACTTCGTTCGCGATTAGATGGTTCGCTTTATGAGCAATACATCCATTTTCGCAACAGTAAGCGGTTGATTGCTTGCGAACATCGGTTGCCTCATGTTCCAGTATTGATAACAACAAACTGGCTGGGGCGATTGTTGGCGGAGCGTTTTGAGGAGAAAACAAATTTGCTTCGGGCGGAATTGCTGGAAACACAATCGGATTGGGACGAGGTATTTTACCGGCGATTGGCGCGGCATTTTGGCATGTTGGTCAATGCCGAGCCGTTTGGTTGGTTGACGCGTGCGTTGCCATACAAATTGCTTGCACGGCATCGGTCGTCGTTGTTGCAACTCGAAGCGTTATTATTTGGTCAGGCGGGTTTGTTGCCGGAAGTTCCATCGGATGATTACAGCAATTTGTTGTGCCGCGAGTATCGGGTGTTGGCGGTAAAATATCGGTTAACGCCCATGTCGGGTCATCTATGGAAATTTTCGCGTTTGCGGCCATCGAATTTCCCGACAATTCGAATTGCGCAGTTGGCGGCACTTTTGTTTGAGCGGGGGCATTTGTTTGATTCATTTTGCGCGGTTCGAGCGCCAGAGGAAATTTTTGCTTTGCTAGAGGTTAAAGCATCGTCGTATTGGGAAACGCATTACCGTTTTGGACATGAGGCGGAAGCAGCAATTAAAAGACTGGGGCGGCAAGCAGCGTTAACGGTTGTAATCAATACGGTGATTCCGATGTTATTTTTGCGTGGGCATGAGCGTGGGGAGGATTGGCGCTTGGAGCAGGCGCGGGTTTTGTTGGAGGGTTTGCCAGCGGAGCAAAATACACTTGTGGCGGCGTGGGCAGAGCGGGGGCTTGTGGCGCGGGATGCGGGGGAGGGCCAAGCTTTAATTCAACTCAAAAAAAAATATTGCGATAAAAAAAGATGCCTGCAATGCGGAATTGGGCAGCATGTGTTGGAAAAAGCGTAAATTAGCTTTCAAAGAACATGTGTTATGACAGGCATCCGATTTCTTGACAACATTGTATTTTGGTTTGAGAAGCGGGCATTTGGTGTGTGCGCTTGGTTGGGCAAAAAGCTCGGTATTCGCGCTACGTCTATTCGTATGTATTTTATTTATCTGTCTTTTTTTACTGTTGGCTCACCTGTAATATTGTATTTTTTGATGGCCTTTATTCTTGAACATAAAGACTACTTCAAGCCTCGTAAATCGCGCCGTACGAGCGTTTGGGAAATATAATTCCCTTCTGTTTACAGTCTTATTTTTTAACACAAATACGGAAATTCATATTTCCGCGCCTATTCTTTTGCGGCTACTTTCGCGACAGAAAATTACATCCATATTCAAAACTCATTTTATGAAAAAGACAATTTCTGTTTTGTGTTATGTTACGCTTATTGCTTCGGTATTCGTTTATGGCTGCAAAGCCAAAACAATTGCCGCTCAGCCACAACAACCCAAAGTGATTACCAATTCAACAACTGGAACTACAAATTCAACTACAGTAACTACCAATTCAGCCAATACGCTTGTTGATATTGAAGGGAATACCTATAAAACGATAGAAATAGGCGGACGTGTTTGGATGGTGGAAAATCTTCGTACAACCAAATACAACGACGGTACACCCATTGCCACAAACCTTGACGATAAAATCTGGACTAGCACAACAACGGGTGCTTATGCGTTATACAGTAACGATGCAACAAACAATGCCGCTTATGGTAAGCTATACAATTGGTATGCTGTCAATACGGGAAAATTGGCTCCGAAAGGTTGGCATATTCCTACGCGTGGCGAATGGTCAGCATTGGTTGAATCGCTAGGTGGTTCTTCTATTGCGGGTGGCAAAATGAAATCGACTTCTTCGTTGTGGATTGCGCCGAATGTAGGGGCAACAAATAGTTCGGGGTTCAACGGTCTTCCGGGCGGTTATCGCAGCCCAACTGGAGGCTTCTCTACACAAGGGCACACTGGTTTTTGGTGGGCTTCGAGCGAACGCAACAGCACACAAGGCGATTACATAAAACTGACTCAGAATTATGACGATTCCTTTGCCAATGGTGCAACGAAACAGTTTGGCTATTCTATCCGCTGTGTGAAAGATTAACTCTTTTTTAAAAAATTTATATTAACGCCTCCGGTTTCAGGGGGCGTTTTTTTATGACTTATTGCTGACGTAGAAAACATGTGATTCAAATCGCAGGAACTGTTTACCTTTAACCTGTGTTTTCGTTCAAGCATTTCAAGAAGCTATATTACTCGGCGGGTTTGCTCCTACTCGTTATTTTGGTAGGCATCTCGGGCTATATGCTGCTCGAAAATTACTCGTTTCATGATGCGTTTTATATGACCATCATTACGGTTGGGACTGTTGGTTTTCAAGAAGTTCATCCGCTTAGCCCTACGGGACAAATTTTTACTGCTTTTCTAATTATCACAGGTTTTGGTACTTTTGCGTATGCGATCTCTTCGGTAACGAGTTATGTGCTCGACGGTGAGTTTCGCGAATACTATAGAACCTACCGCAGCTTGAATGCAATCGAAAAACTAGAAGGGCATGTGATTATTTGTGGCTATGGCCGCAATGGTCGGCAGGCCGCACATGTGCTCAAAAAGCACGACAAACGCTTTGTGGTGGTCGAAAATAAAAAAGATGTTGTTGATACGCTCACGCATAAATTTTCGGATCTCGTGTTGCAAGGCGATGCAACACAAGACGAGGTTTTGGAACAAGCCGGAATTAAAAAAGCCGCCGCGCTCATTACCACGCTTCCGATTGATGCCGATAATTTGTTCATTGTGCTTACTGCACGTTCACTCAATACGAAATTGACCATCATTAGCCGCGCGTCGGACGATAATTCGGACCGTAAATTAAAAACCGCTGGGGCAAACAATGTCATCATGCCCGATAAAATTGGGGGCGCACACATGGCGTCATTGGTCTTAAAACCCGATGTGATTGAGTTTCTCGATTTTATTACTGGGCAAGGTGGGGTTGACATCAACCTAGAAGAAATTACATTCGATAGTTTGCCGGAACATTTACGAAACAAAACCATCCGCGATCTGGAAATCAGAAATAAATCAGGTGCCAATATTGTTGGTTTTAAAACTGCTGATGGCGAGTACATCATCAATCCTTCTGCCGATACACAATTGATTCCTGATGGAAAATTGTTTGTGTTGGGAACAGCGGATCAGATTGGGAAACTGCGCGGTATGTTTAGTGTGCAACATTGAATCATTTCGTCATTCATGAAAAAAATCCTCATCACCGGAAGCAACGGTCTTTTAGGTCAAAAGTTGATTTATGCCTTGCTCAAACGCAACCAAGAAAATACCATCTGGGACATTCTAGCCACCTCACGCGGCGAAAACCGGATGCGCACACAAGCCGGTTATGCCTACCAACCGCTCGATTTGACGGATGCTCTGGCGGTCAATGCTTGCATTGAAACTTTTCGCCCCGATGTTGTTATTCATACCGCAGCCATGACCAATGTCGATGCGTGTGAATTGGACCCTGCCGCTTGCCAATTGCAAAATGTAACTGTGGTTGCCCATCAACTCAAGGCACTCGAAAAGTTAAAGACAACAACATACAATCCGCATTTCATTCACCTTTCTACCGATTTTGTTTTTGATGGCGAAAACGGGCCATATCGCGAGACTGATCTCCCCAACCCGCTCAGTCATTACGCACAATCAAAACTTGATTCTGAAAAATTAGTCCTCGCCTCTTCCCTACGCACCGCCATCGCACGTACGATTATCGTTTATGGTATTGTCGATGGCATGAGCCGCTCAAACCTAATTCTTTGGGCAAAAGGTGCACTCGAAAAAGGACAGCAAATCAATGTAGTGGACGATCAGTTTCGCGCACCTACGCTTGCCGAAGATTTAGCCGAAGGGTGTTTGCTCATTGCGGAGAAAAATGCTACTGGAATTTTTCACCTTTCTGGAAAAGAAACCGCCAGCATTTTAGATTGGGTGTATCAAGTAGCCGATTTCTGGAAATTAGACAAATCGTTGATTACACCAGCTAAATCGGAAACCATCAAACAACCCGCCCGCCGCCCACCCCGCACAGGGTTCATCATCGACAAAGCCATGCACGAACTTGGCTACGCGCCCCACTCTTTTTCGGAAGGATTGGCCCTACTCGATCGGCAACTTAAACAAAACAGCTAATTCCTTGTTTTCTAAAGCATGAGCGGCGAAAAAAATACCGAAGAGTTTATCAATCCCATTGACCCAAAACACGTTGCCGAAAATCCGGGACTACTTCCGTATGCACACAATATCGGCAGCGCAATCATTCGTCCGCTCGACAAAGGCCGCACCAAAGGCGTTGCGATGACTGCCATGTACGAACAATCGGAACGGCAACTCGATCAGATTCGCAAACAGGTGGATTTATTGGTAGAACAAGCGCGCGCCATTCAGCAACGGGTCGAAATCTCGGAACAGATCTATCTTGCCGATATGAATTTTAAACCCATTGTTGCACACATTTATCACCTTTACACGAAGAAAGACGAAACCCTTGTTTTGTCGATGGTTGCTCCCGATGAATGGGGAAAAAATCCGCCCTATATATGGAAAGCAACGGTCAAAATGATGGGCGACTACACTTGGGACGTTTTGGATTCGTTGGATCATTGACCTCCTCTCCTTTTTAAAATTAGAAACAAGCATCGTTATGCTTGTTTTTTTTATGCCTTTTTGAAAACAAGGGCTTAAAAAAGCCAACTGAAAAACAAGGCTATAAAATTTATCACCCTGCAAATCAGGTAGTTATATAACTATTCAACATGATAGTAAACCTATTATAAATGTAATTGTTTATCTATGCACTAGAAGTAAATACATAATTTGTAAAAAATGCCAACACTCCTTACCATTCCGCAAATTCGCATCGAAGTAGATTCGGGCTGTTATTTGCGCGATCCGCAAGCCACCGAAGTTGGTCGTAAATTGCTACAACAGGCTTTGTTATTGATTGATAAAACGGGAATTGAAGAATTTACATTTGCAAAACTTGCTAAGGCCATCGATTCTACGGAGGCTACGATATATCGCTATTTCGAGAACAAACATTGTTTGTTGAACTATCTGCTCTCGTGGTATTGGGCAAGTTTGAATTTCCGAATTGCATTTGAAATTAATTCGCTTTCGCGTGTGAGTGAAAAGTTGGAAAATTTTCTACGCATTTTGGTTTATGCTGATTTGAATTATGCTTCAACATCGTTTTTAGATATGGGGGTTCTTCATCATTTGGCTTTAACCGAGGCAGATAAAGTTTTTTTTACACACCGCGTCGATGAAGAAAATCAAGATCGTTATTTCCGCCATTATAAAATGGTGTGTTCACAATTAACGTCGTTGATTGAGCAGCATAATCCGTCCTGTCAATGGCCAAAATCGATTGCCTGTATGCTAATCGAGCAATCGCATCGACAGCTTTTTTTCTCCGACCATTTGCCTTCGCTTTCAGATGTGAGTCAAGGAAAAAAACAACGGGAAGAAATTTATAGTTACTTATTATTTCTGTTACATTCAACTACGGAAAAATCAAAAACCAAAAGACAGCGATGAATAGACATCCTTACATACAAGTGCTGGCGCAGCTTTTGAAGACGTATGAGATGGATGCGGAGACATTCATGCTCGGTGAAGAAGGACGTGTTCGACCAGCAATTCGTGAGCAAACTAGCGACGAGATCTGGGCCGGACTCAACACCGTTTCGACTAGAAACAATATTGTTTTGTTGCATCACACATTTAAAGCGGATGCATGGAAAGCACAATTTCAAGACGGCAATTATCCGCTCATTTTGCTCCGCAAAACAGAGGAGTCCACGGCGTTTTATGTCATGGGCTGGCCGAAAAAAGAAATGCGCGAAGTTTTTCGTATTGATGACGAGCAAGTCATTAGTGAAGGATTTGTAACGGCTGATATATGTTGGGAAAATTTCTCCGATGCGGGAATGATAAAAATGTGTACGGGTTATCCCAACGAGCCTTTATTTGCATCGCAACAGACGGAACTTTCAAATAAGCGATCTATTTTAAATCGATTAGGGGCGATGTTGCGTCAGGAACGCAAGGCCATCGGCTATATTTTTGTGTATGCGAGTATTGCTGGTCTAATTGGACTTTCTGTTCCGCTTGGTGTGCAAAGCATGGTGAGTTATATTGCGAGTGGACGAATGGTAACATCGGTTTTTATTCTGCTGTTTTTAATTGTTATGGGATTGTTAGTGGTTGGTGGCTTACAAATTATGCAGCTGTACCTCACCGAATATATTCAGCGGCGCTTGTTTGTACGTTCTGCATTTGCTTTTTCTGAACGTATTACCAAATTGCGTATTGAGTCTATTCGAAATTTATATCCACCCGAATTGGTCAATCGTTTTTTCGATATTGTTACGCTTCAAAAAGGAACTGCTACTATTTTGATGGAATTTTCTACGGCAGGATTACAGTTGGTATTTGGCTTATTGCTTCTTGCGATGTACCATCCTGTATTTATTATGATTGCTATTATTGTATTTACCGGAATTTGGTTTTTCATTCGCGTTACTGGGCCGTTGGCACTTGAAACAAGCATCAAAGAATCAAAATACAAATATCAGATTGCGGGCTGGCTCGAAGACTTGGCACGTTCTATTCTCACATTCAAGGTTGTTGGAAACAGCACCTTACATACAGATAAAACGAATCATTTGTTGCGCAACTACCTGCATGCACGGCGCAAGCATTTTGGTGTGTTGTTACGTCAATACATTGGTTTTGTCTTGTTTAAAACAGTTACAACGGGTTCGCTTTTACTCACGGGGTGTTTTTTGGTAATCAATGGCGAAATTAATCTTGGGCAATTTATTGCTGCCGAAATTGTGATTATTCTCCTGATGAATGCCGTTGAAAAAATTATCCTCAAACTCGATTCCGTTTACGACATTTTAACCAGTATCGACAAACTTTCTCAGGTTACAGAAGTACCAATTGATGAGCAAAGTGCGGGTGGTTGGCTTTTACCAAACAAAAGCGAAGGCATGGCCATAGCCATTCAAAACTTGAACTATCAGTTTGTTGATGGTAGTGCTCCTGTTTTAGATGGCTTATCGTTAAATGTTGATGCCAACGAGCGTGTTTGCATAGCTGGATATAATGGTTCAGGCAAAACAACATTGATGCATATTTTATTGGGCAGTTTAAATGATTGGACGGGACAGATTTTATGCGATGGTTTATCGCTTCAGAATATAGATCGCAACAGTTATTATGCGCAAACAGGCGATCATATTGCAGGAGAGAAATTATTTACGGGAACGCTTTATGAAAATATCACATTGGGTCGAACCAATGTTTCGGAAGATGATGTCATGTATGCCGTTTCACTTGCTGGATTAGACAACTTCATTCGCAGTTTGCCCGAAGGTTTACAAACAACGGTAGTTGCAGATGCTGCTAATTTTTCTTCGGGCATTGTTCGAAAATTAATCCTAGCACGTTGTTTTGCTGGTAAGCCACGCCTCTTGTTACTCGACGATTTTCTATTGGGTGTTGAACGCCGCGAAAAAGAACGCATCATCGAAATTTTACTTGATGTAAAACGCAAATGGACTGTGATTTTAGCTTCAAACGATCCTTTTGTTTTAAAACGTTTTTCGCGTATTGTATTGCTTCGCGATGGTCGTTTTGTAACATCGGGCAACTGGAGTGAATTGCAACAAAACAGTGATTTCAACGAACTTATGCATACCTAATTTATGAAACGAGCTTCCTCATTTTACAAGCCAAAAGACTATGCCGAGCAATTGGTCTTTGATCCACTTCCGGGAAAGATGGTTACGCGTTGGTGCATTGGATTATTGATTGCGCTCATACTGGTACTTGCTTTGCCTTGGACGCAAACAGTTAACGCTTCGGGAAAACTCACGACGCTTCGCCCACAAGATCGTCCACAAGAAATTCATTCCATTATTGCTGGTCGTATCGAAGAATGGTATGTTCAAGAGGGGCAATTTGTGAAACGTGGCGATACGATTGTACGACTTTCTGAAACGAAAGAAAAGTTTTTAGATACGGCATTGATTGAACGTATTCAAGAACAAGTTGCAGCAAAAGAAGGCTCGCAATCTTCTATCACGTTGAAAGTAGAGGCGTTGAAACGTCAGATCGGGGCCTTACAAACCGCGCGTGGCCTGAGCATGAATAAAGCCGAAAATAAATTGCGCCAGGCGCAGTTCAAAATTGCAGCTGATAGTTCGGAGCTGGTGGCTGCCATGGTTGATTACGAAATTGCCTCGGCTCAATTGCTTCGTGCAGACTCACTCCTTCGCAAGGGTTTGATCTCGATGGTGGACCATGAACGCCGAAAACTGAAAGTGCAGGAATCAAATGCAAAACGTATTTCGCTCGAAAATAAATTGCTTGGCGCTCGCAATGAAATGTTAAACGCCTCGATTGAAATTAGTTCTATCGAAGCCGAATACCTCGATAAAGTATCGAAGGCCGAATCGGATATGAACAGTACGCTTTCATATTTGTACGAAACGGAAGGCGAATTATCGAAGATGAACAATGAGTATGTAAACATGCAATTGCGCCGTGGATTTTATATGGTTACTGCTCCGCAAGATGGCTATGTCGTGCAAGCGCGGGTGCAGGGTGTAGGCGAAACCGTCAAAGAAGGGGATGTAATTATTACTATTGTTCCAAACAAACCACAACTTGCCGTAGAATTGTATGTAGAGGCCATGGATATTCCATTATTGAAAGTAGGACAAAACGTACGTTTGCAATTTGATGGATGGCCCGCTTTAGTTTTCTCGGGATGGCCGGGTACAAGTTTTGGTACATTCGGAGGACGTGTAGCCGTTATTGACAACATGGACACAAAGGGGCGTTACCGCATTCTTGTTGTTCCTGATACTGCTGACATCGTTTGGCCCGAACAAATTAGAATGGGATCGGGTGCGCGTGGTTGGCTGCTGCTCAAAGATGTGGCTGCTGGTTACGAAATTTGGCGGCAAATCAATGGATTCCCGCCTGAATACACAGGCGAAACTTCACCAAAAGAAATTAAAGAAAAATAACATGAAGTCGTTCCTATTCTTCTGTTGCTGTTTGTTTTTTGCTGGCAGTATGCTAGCCACTGATACGATTCCAACAATGACGTATTTCGATTTTGTACGCATGGTTACAACCAATCATCCGGTTGCAAAACAAGCTGCATTGTTTTCCGAGTCGGCAAAGGCAGGTATGCTTGTTTCGCGTGGCCAGTTGGATCCAAAGCTTGAATCAAGTGCCGGTAGCAAAGAACTTGAAACCACATCGTACTATACCTATTGGAATAGCACACTCAAAGTTCCAATCTGGTTTGGCACCGATATTAAAGTAGGGTACGAACAAAACACAGGAATCAATGCAAATCCTATTGATCGTACACCGGATGCAGGGTTGTGGTATGCTGGAATTTCTGTTCCGCTCGGTCAAGGACTTTTTATTGATGAACGTCGTGCAAGCATTCGTCAAGCGCAGTTAATGCCGATGATGGCCGAAGCCGATCAACTCAAAACAGTCAATGCGCTTTTGTTGCAAGCTACACAAGCCTACTGGAGTTGGTATGCCGCTTATTACCGTTGGACACTTTTGGATCAAGCATGTGTGGTAGCCGAGCAACGATTTGAAGGTGTAAAAAATCGTGTGATACAAGGCGATCTTCCATCTATAGATACCGTAGAGGCTTATGTTGCTGTTTTGGACCGTCAAAACATGCGTACGCAGGCGCGATACGAATACGAAAAATCGATCTTGATGGCATCTGTTTTTTTGTGGCGCGATGATGCAACACCGCTTGAGTTGAGTACCGATATTCGACCAAACATAGGAGGCGCAGAAATTACGCCAATGCCTATTGATAGTATGAATCGCATGCTTGATCAAGCGCAAAAATCGCATCCTGATTTGGCAAAATTGGCCATCAAGCAAGAGCAATTGGCCATAGATCGGCAACTGCAAGCAGATAAGCTAAAACCAAAATTACAATTGGATTATAATTTATTGGCCAAATCGCCGGATGCGCCTTTTGATGGGTATGATGGGTATTATACCAACAACTATAAATTTGGTGCTAGTTTTAGTTATCCTCTTTTTTTACGCCAAGAGCGTGGCAAACTTGCACAGGTAGAAATCAAGCAAGATCAAAATGCGTTTGACCAGCAACAACGTTTGCGAGAGATTAACAATGAAATTTATGCTGCCTATCAAGGAAGGTTGGCTTATGAGAAACAGGTTCAACTTCAGGAGAAGCAAGTAGCTTATGCGCAGGCGCTGCGCGATGGCGAACAAACCCGTTTTGAAAATGGCGAAAGTTCTTTTTTCCTCGTCAACACCCGCGAAATGGCTCTGATCAATAGCCAAATTAAACTTTACGAGCTGCATGCCAAGTACGCTTTGAGCAAGGCCGAATTGCAATACTATGCTGGACAGCCTCTCGTTAAAGTAACAAACTAATCGTGTTTACTTTATCTGGTGTGTTTCAATGCTTCTCGTTCACTGAGTGCTGAAAGTGTTGTTGTTGCAACAAATTTTCTAACGGCATTCGGATTTACGCGCGCGTATTGGCGCAAGGCCCAACCAATTCCTTTACGCACAAAAAAATCGGGATGATGTGCGGCTGCTTTTATAGTCGAAAACAAAACAGCTTCGTTTGTTTTTTCTTTCGCACCAAGTTGTACAATGATGGCCGAACGAATGAGCCATACATGATCGGATGCCAACCAGCGTTTTGTAACAAGTTCCAGTTGCGCTGGATATATAGAAAAATAAGCGGCACACAATTTCGGCGCAAGCACATCTACCGTATCCCACCAAGCGTTTGTAACAATTAATTCTTCAAACAAAATTAAATCATCTTGATTGAAATGACGTTTGTAAAGCAACGCGATTTCGAGTGCGCAATAATGAAATTCGCGCTCCTTTTTTTTCCAAAGCAAACGCATCAACGCGTGTAAATTTTCTTTAGGCAGCAAACCATTATCACGAATGAATGCAGCGAGTATTTTTCGGCGTTGCGGTGTTTGAATGCCGAGAAATAGAAATTGATCGCGCAAATATGCTTGGGAAGATGCTGCTATTTTTTTATTGGCAGCAGAGGCAAGTGTGGCACTTAATTTTTTCAGGTAAAGATCTGGTTGCATAAACGCATTAATTCAACGCAATAAACACAAACGCACCGGCAAAAAAACCAACTAGCGCGGGCAATGCCATTTTTTTCAAATACCAAATAAAATCAATACGCTCTAGCCCCATCACGGCAACACCTGCAGCCGAACCAATAATTAAAATACTTCCACCCGTTCCGGCACAGTAAGCCAAAAATTTCCAGAAATAATGATCTATCGGAAAAACGTCGAGCGGATACATTCCTTGAGCCGCCGCTACAAGCGGAACATTATCAACCACCGCAGAAGCCAATCCTATTGACATGGTAATGGCGCTAATATTCCCAATACGATCATTCATCGCTTGTGCCAGTTCTTGCAACAATCCGGTGCTTTCTAAAGCACCAATGGCCAATAAAATTCCCAAGAAGAATAGAACACTCGGCGTATCGATCCGACGAAGCGCATGTGCCACCGAAAACACATCTTTCTCTTCGTCATTTTTTTTCTTGTGAATGATTTCGGTAACCACCCACAAAAGCCCTACGCCAAGCAATACCCCCATAAACGGCGGCAAATGCGTAATGGTTTTAAAAACCGGAACAAAAAGTAAAACCAAAACACCGACAACAAAAACCAACAAACGCTCCTTCGTTGTCGATTCGGCAACCGTTGTTTTTGTTTGCGACAAGATTGGCCGTTCCACATTTCCTTTCAATTGAAGAAAGAGCCAGAGCATGGGAACAGCAAGGGCTACAAGCGAAGGCAATATCAGGCTTTTTACCAATGCCCAAGATGTCAAATTTCCACCCACCCACAGCATGGTCGTGGTAACATCGCCAATCGGACTCCATGCGCCACCCGCATTAGCGGCGATAATAACGACACCTGCATAGTACATGCGGTCTTTCGGATCGTTGATGAGTTTACGCAACACCGAAACCATCACAATAGCTGTCGTCAGATTGTCGAGTACCGCCGAAAGAAAAAAAGCGGTGATTCCAACAATTAATAGTAGTGTCCGTTTATTGGTGGTCTGTATTTTTCCGGTAATAAATTCAAATCCATCGTGTGCATCAATCAGTTCCACAATGGTCATTGCACCGAGTAGGAAAAATAAAATTCCAGCAATCTCACTCACATGCTCACTCAAATGCACCCCAACTTCGGCTGGCGCATGTCCTGATAAGGCATAAACAGTCCAACACGCAACACCGCATAAAAGGGCCGAAGCAGCCTTATTCAATCGAATGGTGTGTTCAAAAACAATCGCCAGATAACCCAGAACGAAAAATACGATTAACAGCATGCGGTAAAAGTACATATTTCAAATTGTGTTGATATTTTCGATTCTTGGCTATATTTGACAATTCATCCATTTATACCAAACACTTTACTTATACCTCTACTATGAGTCTTTTCAGAAAGAAAACACTAGAATCGCTTTTGGCGCAGGCCGCTGATTCGGAAAAAGGCCTCAAGCGAACGCTTGGTGCAGGCAGCCTCGTTGCTTTAGGAATTGGTGCCATTATTGGTGCTGGTTTATTTGTGCGAACGGCAGCAGCATCAGCAGATGCCTCTGGTTCTGCTGTAACGTTATCCTTCATTGTTGCAGCGGTTGGCTGTGCCTTTGCCGGACTATGTTATGCCGAATTTGCTTCCATGATCCCAATTGCCGGAAGTGCCTACACGTATGCATACGCTACCATGGGCGAACTCGTTGCATGGATTATTGGTTGGGCTTTGGTGCTCGAATACGCACTCGGCGCAGCGACCGTTTCCATTGCTTGGAGTGAATACTTAAACAATTTGCTCGGAGGTGCAATACCGTATGAGTGGTGTCATAGCCCGTTTGAATCTTTGGCTACCGGAGAACACGGCATTGTCAACCTTCCTGCATTAGGAATTTTGTTGGCACTCACCATGCTTTTGATCCGCGGAACACAAGCATCGGCCACGGTCAATGCCATCATCGTTTTTGTAAAAGTTGCCATTGTACTCGCTTTCATTGCTATTGGTTGGCAGTTTATCAATCCAGAAAACCACACACCGTATATGATTCCAGAAGGCACACCAGGCCACGAAGGATTTTTCGAGCATGGTTTTGGTGGTGTGTTAGGCGGTGCGGCTATTGTATTCTTTGCCTTTATTGGTTTCGATGCTGTTTCTACGGCGGCACAAGAAGCAAAAAATCCGAAACGCGATATGCCAATCGGAATTTTAGGATCGTTGGCAGTTTGTACTGTTCTCTATATTCTCTTCGGTCACGTACTCACAGGTGTTGCCAATTGGTCAGATTTTGCTGATCCAACAAAAGGAAAAGAAGCTTCCGTAGCTTATACCATCAAAACATATATGCACGGTTACCAATGGCTCGAAACATCTGTAACGGTTGCGATTCTTGCTGGTTTCTCTTCGGTAATTTTGGTTATGCTCATGGGACAGAGCCGCGTATTTTTCTCCATGTCTAACGACGGTTTATTGCCCAAAGTATTCTCCGAACTTCATCCAAAACACAAAACACCTTACAAATCAAATTGGATTTTGTTTGTGTTTGTTGGTCTGTTTGCGGCATTCATCCCAGGAAGTGTTGCTGGTGATTTGACCAGTATTGGTACACTCTTCGCGTTTGTTTTAGTGTGTATTGGTATTATTCTCATGCGCCGCAGCGATCCAAATGCTGTTCGTCCATTCAAAACACCGCTAGTGCCACTCGTTCCAATTTTGGGTGTCATTGTATGCGGTTTAATGATTGTATCACTCGATGGTGTAACCCAACTTAGTGCGTTAATCTGGATGGCTATTGGTCTTGTGATCTACTTCATGTATGGCAGCATCAACAGTAAATTAAAAAATAAATAATCTGCTTGCTCACACAAAACCGCCAGCCTACCACATCAGGTATGTTGGCGGTTTTTAATTTTTGTACCACATGTCTGATTCTGGTTTAAAACGTAGTCTTGGTCTTCTCGATTCCACCATGCTCGTAGCGGGTTCGATGATTGGCTCAGGAATTTTTATTGTGAGTGCAGAAATGTCGCGCGATTTGGGATCGGCGGGATGGCTGCTTGTGGCTTGGCTCATTACCGGAATCATTACGGCGTTGGCTGCGCTCAGTTATGGCGAACTTGCCGCCATGATGCCTGATGCGGGTGGACAATATGTGTACATCCGTCGCGCGTGGGGAAGAATGACCGCATTTTTATATGGCTGGACGGTTTTCGCTGTCATTCAAACAGGTGTAATTGCTGCGGTGGCTGTTGCTTTTGCAAAATTTACTGCGGTGTTTTTTCCTGTTCTCGCCGAGCCAATGATTTCCATTCCGATTGGCGATTCGCATCGGGTGATTAATTATGGTCAATTGCTTGCTGTTGGTAGTATTGTATTGTTGACCTTCATCAATGCGTATGGGTTGAAAAATGGTTCACTCATTCAGCGTGTATTTACATCGGCCAAACTCCTTGCACTTTTTGCACTCATTGTCATCGGTATCGGAAAGGGATTGAGCAGTGATGCGTTTTCTTTGAATTTTTCGGATGCATGGACCGCTACGTCAACAAAAGATGATGGCAACGGAAATTGGATTACAACGGCTTTAGCCGGAACGGCCTTGCTGGTCATGTTTGCAAAAACCATGATCAATTCGCTCTTTTCTGCCGATGCGTGGAACAACGTAACGTATATTGCCGGCGAAATTCGTGAACCACATAAAAATATTCCACGAAGTTTAATTCTTGGTACTTGTATTGTAACCTTGCTTTATCTGCTTGCCAATGTGGCGTATCTGGGTTTGCTCCCTTTGCATGGATCGCCGACAGGAAGTGATGCTTGGTCGTTAGGCATTCAGTTTGCACAAAACGATCGTGTAGGAACAGCGGCAGCCACTCAGATTTTAGGCAATACGGCTGTAAGTATGATGGCGGTTCTGATTATGATCTCCACATTTGGTTGCAACAATGGATTGATCCTTGCTGGTTCGCGGTTATTTTATGCTATGGCCGGCGACAATTTATTTTTCAAAAAAGCGGCTCAATTAAATCGTACGTCTGTTCCGGCATTTGCGCTTTGGATTCAATGCATTTGGGCGGGGCTGTTGTGCTTCACAGGAACGTATGGCGACCTGATTAAATTCGCCACATTTGCGTCGATGGTGTTTTACATTGTAACCATTGCAGGTTTATTCCAATTGCGCAAAACCGAACCAGATACGCCACGCCCATACAAAGCATTGGGTTATCCATTTGTTCCTGTGCTATACATTTTGGCCGCTATTGGCATTGTGGTGGTCTTGATTTTTACCGATAGTCAAAATTCGTTATTGAGTTTGGGCATCATTGCGTTAGGCATTCCAATCTATTTGTTGCGGCGCGGCAAAAACGAAACCGCTGCTGCTAAAGAATAAAAAATATTTCGTCGGTTTTATCAGTTTTTTTTACAGCCAAACGCGGTTTGTTGTTGAGGCAATCGTTCATCTTTAAGCCTCATCAACATTTTTTGTTTATGGCAAACTTGCGCGATAGTTTTTCGTTTACCGACCGCGAGCGTTATGGCTTACTTGTTTTAGCACTATTGATTTTGCTGAGTTGGGGCGGCATCTGGCTTCAAGGGAAATTCACCAAGCCACTCGAAACAAATTTTGCCGCTTTTGAACGTGATGTTCAAGCCATGCAAGCGGCTCAAAAAGTGCAACAATATTTACCGGAACAAAAAAACACCACAACCGATTTTAAAGACGAACAACAAGCGCCACGCTCCGTACTCGCAACGGGCGAACGTTTTTTCTTTAATCCAAATGGATTGCCCGAAGCAGATTGGATTCGTCTTGGCCTTTCGCCCAAACAAGCCAAAAGCATTAAAAAGTTTGAAGCCAAAGGCGGTCATTTCTACCGCAAAGAAGACGTTAAGAAAATGTTCGTGATCAGTAGTGAATTTTATACACGCATTGAAGAGTTTATTGTTATCCCTGAATCCAACACACCGGAAAACAAAACCGCTTCTACGCAGGAATGGCCTGAGAAAAAAACAAAAGAACACCGTAAGGTCGAACTCAATGCTGCAGATTCATCGGCACTGGTCGAGGTAAATGGCATCGGGCCAGTCTTTGCGAAACGTATCGTTGCATATCGGAAACGCCTAGGTGGTTTTCATTCAACGGCGCAGTTGCTCGAAGTATTTGGATTTGACCAAGAACGCCTCGATCAGGTTTCAAATGCGTTTTCCGTTGATTCCTCATACATTCAGAAAATCAACATCAATACCGCTGCTGTGGCCGATTTTAAAAAGCATCCCTACATTACACCAGCAGTTGCCAACGCCTTGGTCAATTACCGGAAAATGCATGGGCCTTTTGACGCCGTTGAAGCAATTCAGAGCTGTGTTTTGGTCAATGCCGATTTATACCGTAAACTTGCGGTATATCTGACCATCTAGTGAACACGATCCAATCCCTCATCCGCGATGTGCCTGATTTTCCAAAACCGGGCATTTTATTTAAAGACATTACGCCACTGCTGCAAGACGCAGCTGCCGGACGCGAAGTTGTAGCCGCTTTTAAAGCCTACGCTCAAAAACTGAATATCGATGCGGTTGTTGGCATTGAGAGCCGTGGCTTTATGTTTGGCTATGCGTTGGCACTTGAACTAAATGTGCCGTTTATTCCGGTTCGCAAATCGGGAAAATTGCCTTACCAAACCATTGGCGTTGAGTATGCACTCGAATACGGCACTGCTAAAATTGAGATGCATGTCGATGCGTTGAAGCCGGGCATGCGCGTGTTGGTACACGACGATTTACTGGCTACGGGTGGAACGGCGGCAGCAGCGGCCCAACTCATTGAAATGCAACAAGCCAAAGTCGAAGCTTTTACGTTTGTCGTAGAACTCGACTTTTTGAAGGGCCGCGACCCACTCAAAGCCTTTAGCAACGAGGTATATAGCCTTGTTCGCTATGCAGACTGATTTTACTTGCTAGGTGCGCATCGGAATTTGCTTCTGATGATGTAAATTTGCACTCCGATTCTAAAAATCGGGGACAACGCAAATACACAACATACTATGGATTTCACGCTGAACGAAAACCAGCAGTTAATCGCCGAAATGATTCGCAAATTCGGCAACGATCATATTCGCCCAAAACTCATGGAGTGGGACGAATCGCAAGAATTTCCGATTGAGGTGATGAAAAAACTGGGCGAGCTTGGCTTGCTTGGTGTTTTGGTGCCACAAGAATATGGCGGTTCTGGATTTTCTTATACCGAATATGTAACGGCCATTGTCGAACTCGGAAAAATCTGTGGTTCGATTGGTCTTTCGATGGCGGCGCACAACTCCCTTTGCACCGGACATATTTTGCAATTTGGCAACGAAGAACAAAAGAAAAAATACCTGCCAAAACTAGCTACTGGCGAATGGATTGGTGCGTGGGGATTGACCGAGCAAAATACGGGTTCAGATGCGGGCGGTATGTTGACTACGGCTATCCCTGATGGTGATTATTATGTAATCAACGGTTCTAAAAATTTCATCACGCACGCCATCAGTGGCAATGTAGCCGTAGTGATTGTGCGTACAGGCGAAAAAGGCGATTCGCATGGCATGACGGCTTTTGTCATTGAGAAAGGAACACCCGGATTTTCATCTGGCAAGAAAGAAAATAAACTGGGCATGCGCGCCTCCGAAACAGCAGAATTAATTTTCGATAATTGCCGCGTTCACAAAGATCAGATTCTTGGAAAAGTGGGCGATGGTTTTGTACAAGCGATGAAAGTGCTTGACGGCGGACGCATTTCGATTGCGGCACTTTCCCTAGGCATTGCGCGTGGCGCGTATGAGTGTGCGCTTAAGTATTCGCAGGAGCGTCAACAATTCGGAAAACCAATTTCCCATTTCCAAGCCATTGCGTTTAAATTGGCCGATATGGCAACTGAAATTGAAGCTGCCGAATTGCTCACATTCCTAGCTGCCGATAAAAAGAATCGCGGCGAAAAAATGACGAAAGAAGGTGCTTTTGCCAAATACTATGCGTCAGAAGTTTCGTGTCGTGTCGCGAACGAAGCCGTTCAGATTTTTGGTGGCTACGGTTATACCAAAGATTTCCCTGCCGAAAAATACTACCGCGATTGTAAATTGTGTACGATTGGCGAAGGAACTTCTGAAATTCAAAAACTGGTTATTTCGCGCGAAATTCTCAAGTAAATAAACTTTTCATTTTTGCAAGACCGCCTCTCAACTGCGGTCTTGCGCATTTTTAACAGATTACTAAAACAACATCAATTGCGGTAAATTCCCGTATTTTTGATTGATTAAACATCCCAATTCAACATGAAAAAAATCATTCTGCTTGCAGCACTCGGCCTTGCCGGAATTAGTGCCTATCAGGTAACCGGAACTGATCCTGAAAAAGCACCTAAAAACTGGTTCAACTTATCTTACGAAAAAGATGGTATTCACGGCGTGGGCACAGAACGTACCTACGAAGAACTCATCAAAAATCGCAAACCTGCCGATACGGTTATTGTTGCTGTCATCGATGGTGGTGTTGATTACATGCACGAAGATCTCAAAAACGTAATGTGGCACAACCCAAAAGAAATTGCTGGAAATAAAATTGATGACGATAAGAATGGCTACGTTGACGATATCTACGGCTGGAATTTTATCGGTGGAAAAGATGGGCGCAACGTGCAATACGACCAACTCGAAATGGTGCGTTTGTACAAACCGTTGAAAGAGAAATATGAAGGCAAAGACCCGAAAACTGTAACCAATAAAAAGGAGTATGCTACTTATACGCAATTGAAGACTTCGTATGAAAAAGCATACAACAGCTCCAAATCCAATCTGGATTTGTACACCAAGGTTCAGAACAAGATGATTGGAATGATTAAAGAGGTGAAGAAGAAAAAAGATGTGGATAGCGTGATGTACAAACACCTTTCTGATTATACACCAAGCGACAATTACAAAGGAATTTATTTCATTGTAATGAGCAATTGCAAAACACAGGAAGATTGGGCTGGATTTCAAAAAGACATCAACGAAGGCGTAACACAGCTAGGCGAATCTATAGACTACAACTTGAATTTAGATTACGATCCACGCAATATAGTAGGTGACAATTACACCGATGCCTCTGAAAAATATTATGGAAACCCAGACATCAAAGGACCTGATGCTTTGCATGGCACACACGTTGCCGGAATCATTGCGGCGCAGCGCGACAACGATCTTGGTATCAAAGGTGTTGCGGCGGCTGTAAAAATCATGGGTGTTCGTGTTGTTCCAAACGGCGACGAGCGCGACAAAGACGTTGCCAATGGCATTCGTTATGCGGTGGACAATGGCGCAGACATCATCAACATGAGTTTCGGAAAATCGTATTCGTATGACAAAGGTGTTGTGGATGAAGCGGTGAAATATGCTGAAAGTAAAGGTGTATTACTCGTTCATGCTGCGGGCAACGATAGCAAGAACAATGATAAAACCAATAATTTTCCACGCAACGAATACCAAGCGGGTGGCGCTTCTGCGGGATGGATTGAAGTTGGTGCGTTGAACTGGCGCATGCAACCCAAACTTACCGCATCCTTTAGCAACTACGGTCAAAAAGAAGTCGATGTGTTTGCGCCGGGTGTTGATTTGAACGCACCATTATCCAATGGTGGCTATATTGATTTGAGTGGAACAAGTATGGCAAGCCCTGTTGTGGCTGGTGTTTGCGCCGTGCTGAAAAGTTATTTCCCTTCCCTCACGCCTGCCCAAATGCGCGAAATTATCATGACTTCTTCCGATAAGTCTTTGGCGAAAACAAAAACCATTCGTCCGGGCGAGAAAAAGAAGAAAATGAAATTTGGTAAAATGAGCATTACTGGCGGCATGGTTGATTTGTATGCCGCATTCAAATTAGCTGAAACAAAAGCTGGAAAATAATAACGTAATTTATACAAACGAGGCGTGTCAACATCAATTGACACGCCTCGTTTTTTTATGTGTAATCGGCTTAAAACTCAAATTTATAACCAACACCTTTTACGGTTCGGATGTAATCTTCTCCAATTTTTTCGCGCAGTTTGCGAATGTGTACATCAATGGTACGATCGCCAACCACAACATCTTCGCCCCAAACACGGGAGAGGATTTCTTCGCGCGCAAATACTTTTCCGGGTTTCGACGCCAATAATGCGAGCAGTTCAAATTCTTTTCGAGGAAGATTCAACTCATTACCCTGATGTGTAACACTGTAACTCTCCCGATCAATGATGATACCACCTAAATCTTGTACTTCCGAATCGTTTGACACGCTTGTGCGGCGAAGCAAGGCTTTAATCCGACTCAACAACACACGCGGTTTGATGGGTTTATTGATGTAATCATCTGCCCCAGCTTCAAATCCCGCAATGTGTGAATAATCTTCGCTTCGTGCAGTCAGAAAAGCGATGATCACATCTTTCATCCCCGCCATTTGTCGCAATTCGCGGCACACCTCAATTCCGTCTAACCCAGGCATCATCACATCCAGCAAAACAAGATGTGGATTTTCTTTTTTAGCTGCCTTGAGCGCTTCTTCGCCATTTTCTGCGGTAGTTACATGATAGCCTTCTTTGCGCAAATTGTAGCTCAAAAATTCTAAAATATCTTGTTCGTCATCGACGAGTAATATGCGTTGTGAATTTGTTGTCATAGCAAAATTATCTGTGCACAAAATTAGTATTGCAAACGATTAACGGTGTTAAGGCCATGTTATGAGTAATTTTCAATGTTAAGCCAACATGAACATGACTTTACACAAAATTCAAATTAGATCGTCTGATTTTACACCTTATTCATATTGCGGTTACGCGGAGAAAATCTAAAGGAATGACCTTTGCAACATGAAAATCATGCTCAAAGTTACGTCCTCATTCCGATCTATCGCATTGGTTTTAGGACTTTTATTTTCGCTTGCATCCGTTGCACAAACCGGAACGATTACGGGTTCAATTACCGATAAAGCAGATGGCTCTGCAATTATTGGTGCGGTCATTTCAATCGACACCCTGAATGTTGGTGTTGCTTCTGATTTCGACGGCAAATATCAGTTGCGCGTAAAACCGGGCACCTACACCGTAAAATGCCAGTTTAGTGGTTACCAAACATTGGTTATTGGACAAGTAAAGGTAGAAAATGGCAAGAAGACGCCACTCGATTTTCCGATTGCCACCAAATCATCTTTTGTCAATGGCGATTCTACGGGCGTAATTATTTATGGCGAACGTCCGACAAATACAACTGCAAAAGTGTTGGACGATATTAAAAACGGAAATGTTGTAGCTGACGGAATGCCGGAACAAGAAATTAAAAAACTACCTCCGGGTGGCGATGCGGGTCAAGTTGCGCGTCGTATTCCTGGCGTAACCTTGGTTGATAATCGCTTTATTATTGTTCGTGGTTTGAGTGAACGTTACAATGCGGTTTTGTTGAATAATGTTTTTGCGCCTTCGGTTGAATCGGATGTCAAATCGTTTTCATTTGATTTGATTCCAAGTGCCATGATTGATCGCTTTCTCGTTTTCAAATCGCCTTCTGCCGATTTACCGGGCGAATTTTCTGGTGGCGCGGTTCGTATCTATACACGCAATATCCCCGATAAGACGAGCTTACAAGTAGGTTACGCAAGTGGTTACCGTTCTGAAACAACATTCCAACAATTTAACCTAAACAAAGGCACTTCTTCGGATATGTTTGCTATGGGCGCTGCTTCACGTGCATTGCCTGCCGGCTTTGTAAGCAATGTCCGTAACCTCAGCAACGATCCTGAAGCGACAGTTGCTGCGGGGCAGTCGCTTCGTAACGATTGGGGATACAAAACATTTAATGCGCCCCTCGATCACCGATTCAATATCAATTATGCACTTCGTCTTTCTGATGACAGCCTTGGACGTTGGCAGTTTGGAAACATTACATCCCTCAATTATTCAAACACCTACACCACCGTTGCATCCAATCGCCTCGATTACAATTCATACAACCCACAAACGGGCGAAAGCGATACGGTGTTTTATTACAATGATAATATTTATACAAATCGTGTTCGTTTAGCACTCGTTCAAAACAACGCCATTCGCTTTGGTAAAAACGGTTCGCAAAAAATTGAAATCAAAAACATCATCAATCAACTTGGTGATAACGAAACCACTTTCCGCGGTGGACGTAACTTGGAACAAGGTGAATACCGCCAAGATTATTCGTACCGCTACACACAACGCACCATTTATTCTGGACAGGTTTTAGGTACGCATGATTTTAATGAAGAACGCACCAAGTTTGATTGGACACTCGCCTACTCCTTTGCACGTCGTAAAGATCCCGATTGGCGCCGTGTACGCATGTCGAAATCATTTTCAGCGCAGCCTGAAGATTCTTACCAGCTCTATTTGCCATTCAGTGCGCAACCGTTTTTCCTTGGACGTTTGTTTATGGAAATGAACGAAGATCTTGTTGCTGGAAGCGGAAACTGGGAACAAAAAATTACACTCGGCGACAGCGCGAATGCGTATGAATTTTCGATCAAGTCTGGATTTTATGTAGAAGAAAAAACACGCCAATTCCAAGTTCGTAATTTAGGGTATGCGATTGCTAATGTTTCGCAATTTGACTGGAATTTATTGAATGCTCCCTTGTCCGAAGTTTTTGATCCTAAAAACATCAACAGCACAAACGGTATTCGCATTGATGAAGACACCAAAAAAGCAGATTCGTATCGCGCATCTAATAGTTTGCAAGCTGGATATGTGATGGCTGTTTTACCATTTGGTTCTTTCAAAGGAAAAACAGATGAAAAGAAACACGAGCGTGTGCGTTTAGCTGTCGGTGTTCGTGCTGAACATAACGTTCAACGGTTGAATGGAAACACGATTCCTGGCGATACGGTGATTGTGAACAACGATATTCTTTCTATTCTTCCATCAGGATCAGTAGTGTGGAATTTGACCGACCGCACCTTGCTTCGCGCATCGTATGGCAAAACGGTTAACCGTCCTGAATTTCGTGAGATCGCACCGTTCTACTTTTACGACTTTAACTTCAACAGCATCAATAGCGGAAACGATTCGTTGAAAAACTGCACCGTTGACAATTTCGATTTCCGTTATGAGTTTTATCCACGTTCTGGCGAAAACATCACTGTTGGTTTATTCTACAAAAAATTCACCAACCCCATCGAGATGTATTTTGTGCCAGGTGTTGGTTCTGGTGGAACACGCAGCTTTACTTGGGCCAATGCACCACAAGCAGAAAGTTGGGGTGCAGAAATTGAATTGCGTAAAAAATTCGATAACATCAATGTTCCAGTTATTCGCAATCTCGGTGTAACGGCAAATGCGGCATACATCTACAGTTCGATTTCGCTTGACGCAGATAGCCTAAATTCAAAAACACAAACACGTCCCATGATGGGCCAATCGCCGTATGTGATCAATGGCGGATTATTTTGGCAGAACGATACTACTGGCTGGAGCATCAGCGCATTGTACAATGTTGTTGGCCCACGCGTTATCATTGCGGGCATTCCAGGCATTCCTGAAGTATATGAAATGCCACGCCATCAGATTGATATTATGGTTGAAAAAACATTCGGTTTGCGTAAAAATATCGACTTGCGTTTTAGTGTAAGCGATTTGCTCAATCAAAACTTCATGTTGCTTCAAGATGCGAATACCGATGGAAAGCTTGATCCAAAAGCAGATCAGCAAATGCAAACCTTCAAACGCGGAACCTATTTTATGGTTGGTTTGAATATCCGCTTATTGGAAAAACGCTCGATCTAACAAGAAAAGGAAGCCATAAAAAAGCGGTCACTCAAAAAATTGAATGACCGCTTTTTAGTTATGAATCTCCGTTTAAATCATTTTTAGTCCAAACGCATATCCAACGCCTTTGATTGTTTTGATGCAATCTTCGCCAACTTGCTCACGCAACATGCGAATATGCACATCAATCGTGCGGTTATCGGCGCTAAATTTTCCACCCCATACTTCGCGATAGATTTCCGTGCGTGAAAAAACTTTGCGCGGCGAGTGCATGAGTAAAGAAAGTAATTCAAATGCTTTTCGAGGCAGTACAATTTCTCTTCCTTCGCGAATAACCAAATAACGTTCGCGATCAAGTTGAATCGTACTCAATTGCAGGCCCGAATGTTCCGATAAATGTTGGCGACGTTGCAACATAGAGCGAATGCGGGTAACAAGCACACGCTCGTTTTGTGGTTTGAGTAAATAATCATCCGCACCCGCTTCAAAAGCCGCTATTTGTGTATAATCTTCGGTTCTATCCGTATAAAAAACAATCAGTGGCGATACAGCGGCTAATTCTTTTTTAATTTCTACACACACCTCAATACCATCTGTATCAGGCAAAACAACTTCCAGCAAAACTAAATCTGGTGTTTTGTTTTGAATATAATCTAAGGCCTCAATAGCCGATGCCGCAAAATGAATTGGAAAATCGGTATTCCGAAATGCGTGAGCGATATTCTTCTGGTCTTGCTGATTTGGATCAACAACCAACAAGTGTTTTGGAACAGCAGTCGATCTGTTTTTCATCAGCACGAAACTAGATGTAGCATATCAACAAGCCATCAAGCCATTGTTAAATCTCTGCTGCATGAAGAAAAATTAAACGTTAAGCCAAAGCGCCATTTGTAAATAGCTTAACACTTGCTTAAACAAGACCTGTTCTATTCATAATACAGGCTTTATCTGGAACACATCTGTGCAATCTAGTTTTGCGACATGAAATTATTACACACAGTAAAAACACAAATCATGTTGAAAAAAGCATTACTTACACTTTGTTTTGTTGTTGCAGGATTCATGATCAGCAATGCACAAATCATCAAATCGGGCAATATCGTTGCCAACGAAACGTGGACCAATAACAACATTTACTTGCTTAGTGGCTGGGTTTATGTTAAAGCTGGTGTTACACTAACCATTCAACCAGGAACAATCATCAAAGGCGATTTCGTTTCTAAAGGTACTTTAATCATTGAGCGCGATGCTAAAATCATTGCAAACGGAACAGTTGATCAGCCTATTGTATTCACTTCACAAAAAGCTGTTGGCCAACGTAGTTATGGCGACTGGGGCGGGGTAATCATTTGCGGTCGTGCGAGTGTTAACCTTCCAGCAAACGTTGCAAATAACACGGTAGCTGGCGAAGGCATTATTGAAGGCGGTGTTGGTTCGTACTACGGTGGTGGTACAAATCCAAACGATGACGATAGCTCTGGCGTATTGCGTTATGTGCGTATCGAATATCCGGGTGTTGCTTTTCAACCCAATAGCGAAATCAATGGTTTAACGATGGGTGGCGTTGGCCGCAAAACCGTTATTGAACACATTCAGGTTTCATATTCAGGCGATGACTCCTACGAATTTTTCGGCGGTACCGTAAATGCTAAATGGTTGATCGCTTATCGCGGTTGGGATGATGATTTCGATACGGATAATGGTTATCGTGGCAACATCCAATTTGGCGTATCTGTGCGCGACCCAAACATCGCTGACCAATCTGGATCAAATGGTTTTGAGTCTGACAACGACGCAACAGGTACTGGTAATACACCAATCACACAACCTATTTTCTCAAACATGACATTGATTGGACCTTATGTCAACAATGGAACCATCAACAGCAATTATCGTCGCGCACTTCACTTGCGTCGCAATACACGTACGTGCACTTACAATTCGGTTTTCTGTGGTTACCCAACTGGTTTGTTGATTGAAAGTACAACCACACAAACCAATGCAACCAATGGCGATTTGCAGTTCCGCAACTGTGTTTTAGCACAAATGCCAGATACGCTTGCGGCTACAACTGCTGCAAATCCAAACAACGTAAACGGCGCTTTCAATATCAGTTCTTGGTTTGCTACGGGTGGATTTAACAACCAAACAGTTGCTACAACGAGTGCCTTGTTGTTTAACAACACCAGTTTGGCGACACCAGATTTACGTTTGGGTGCTGGCTCACCTTTATTGAGTGGTGCTTCTTTTTCCAACACCAATTTGACCAATTCATTCTTTACGCCTACTACCTACATCGGTGCTTTTGATGGAACAAACAACTGGACGGCTTGCTGGTCAGAATGGGATCCACAAAATCAGGCTTACAACGCCGCAATGAACAACTCGTTTACAGCAACAGCAACTGCACAAGGAACAACAACATTCTGTCAAGGTGGTTCTGTTGTGCTTGATGCGACTACTGTTGGTGCCGCTTCATACTTGTGGAGCAACAATGCGACAACCGCATCGATCACCGCGACTACAAGCGGAACATATAGCTGCGTTGTTACCAAAACAAATGGCTGTACAGCAACGAGTAATGCCATTACGGTTACAGTGAATGCCCTTCCAACAGCACCCGTTGTTTCTGCAAACGGCCCTGTAACATTTTGTAATGGTGGAAACGTCATGTTGACATCAGACGTTACTTCTGGTATTGTTTGGAGCAATGCGGCAACAACTGCTTCAATCACGGTAAATGCTTCCGGTATTTATGATGTTACCGTAACAGACGGAAATGGTTGCAGCAGCACTTCTGCCAGCACAACGGTTGTGGTGAATGCAAATCCAGCAGCACCAACAGTTACAGTAAACGGAAGCACCACATTCTGTACTGGCGATAGCGTTGAATTGGTATCAAGCCAAGCTTCTGGAAACACATGGAGCACAACAGAAACAACATCAAGCATTTGGGTTGATGCAACTGGAAATTACACTGTAACTTATACTGATGCCAATGGTTGCTCAGCAATCTCTAACAGCATTCAAGTTTCTGTAAGCAACTCGCCAGCTCCAACAGTGAGCATTACGGGCGCACTCGCATTGTGTCCTGGTGAAACAGTAACATTGACCGCATCGGCATCTGATTCGTACCTCTGGAGCAATGGCGATACGACACAAAGTATTATTGTGAGCCAAGCGGGTTCTTATTTTGTTACAGTTACAAACAGCGATCCGTGCAACGGTGTTGGACAATCTCAAGCGGTAACAGTAGTATTGAATCCAGCGCCAACCGCAGGTTTCACGTTCCAAACACAAAACAACGTAGTTACATTTACCAACACGTCAACGGGTGGCACTTTGTATAGCTGGGATTTTGGCGATCAGACACTATCTTCTGGTCAAAACCCACAACACGTTTACATCAGTAGCAACAGCTATACCGTTACGTTGATTGTAACCAATGCTGATGGATGTACCGATACGATTACACAAGTTGTTCCATTCTTTGTTGGTGTAGAAGAAGTATCTGCATTGAACAGCCTCACGCTTTATCCTAACCCTGCAAGTGAGCAAGCAAATTTGGTGATTGATCTCAACAGTGCATCGGATGTAAACGTTGTCATCTTCAATATGGCTGGTCAAGTATTGGTTTCAGAAAAACAAGAAATGAGCGCGGGTACACAAACCCTGAATTTTGAAACGGCTTCTTGGAGTTCTGGAATTTATTTCATTCAAATTCAAACAGGTGCTTCAACCAATACCTTGAAACTGGTTGTTCGCAACTAAATCTGATTTTCTTCTTATAAATAAAAAACGGTTGCTTCTCACAGCAACCGTTTTTTTATTTGATACGCAACCATTCATCGGCAAAAACTTACACTTCACCGATTTTAGAAGTGTCTTATTTGAAAATTACGATATTTGGCACACCTATTGAAATTTACTGACAAACTAAAAAACCACACCACTATGAAACGTATGTTGATTGCATTCTTGATGCTTGCCTCTACAACACTTGCTTTTGCACAGGAAAAAGGCAAAGGACCAAAAACGCCTGAGCAACGCGCCGATGCGTATGCTGCGCGCATGGAAAAAAACCTAACGCTCAACGCTGATCAAAAAACAAAAGTTCGTGATCTCGCACTAGCTCGTGCTAAGAAAATGGATGAATTGCGCGCACAATACAAAGGCCAAGACAAGAAAGTATGGCAAGCTGAACGTAAAAAAGCGCAACAAGATTTTCATGCAGGAATGAAATCGACACTTTCTCCTGAGCAATACACCAAATGGCTTGAACAAAAGAAAAAACAAGCTGCCAACAAAGCAAAAGGTAAAGGCAAGGGTAAAGGCAAAGGAAAAGGTGCTGCAACTACTGGAACAACCGGAACAACTGGCGATGATAATGCTGAAGACAACGATCCTGAATTGGATGGCGAATAATTAAAATCACAATATTAAAATGGCTGCTTATTCTAAATAGGCAGCCATTTTTGTTTTCGCAGTTGATTCAATCAAAACTAGAATTGATTAGATCAAGCATTGCAGGGTTTACGAATATCAATAAACGTCAGGTACCAACTTCCATCAATCAACGAAAAATAATAGCGATAATTTTCCGTATTGATTAATGTGCGACTAATCGTTTCGGCTGAAGCAGCTGCGGTTTTGGATTGTGCATCGGTAAGACCGGCATACTCCCATATTTTCTGTGTTTTAAACGTATTGGTGAGCTGTGTAAAACAACCCGATTTGCTCCAGAAATTTTTTGCATCGCAATTGATTTCTGGCAAAGCTTCATCGAGTGGTGTGCAAATCATTTTATCGCGGCTTATAGGATAAAAACTTTTCTCTTTCTTAAGCTCTTCTATTTTCTTAATGTTTTGCATTTGTGGCATTGCGCCCTCTGCACGAATGATCCAAAGCCCATGAACGGGATGAATAAATGCGTTAAACAATTCGTCTTTTTCGCCCGAAGCCGCACCCACAAATGCGCTATACATCCAATTAAACTGTTTGATTTCTGTTGACGGTTTAATATCCTCCGGAATGGATTGACGTGCTTGTGGAGAATCGCGAACAACTGAATCGGCTGTTTTTTGTGGTGGTTGATCGGAAGAGCAACTGCTCATCAAAAAAGCAATGGCGATAACGCTGGTAGAAAAACGGATCATATCAAGAGATTTACACCGCGAAAGATAAGACCATTTTAGCTTTTTCGGGCAGTTTACGAATAGAGATTGGTAATCGGACTTATTTTTATGGAATTTGCGATGTATTTGCGTTATTGGGATATGATACGCTTGTCTATTTTCCTCGTTTTTCTATGTGGCTCCGGGTTACTAGCGGCTACTGAGCTATACGATTCGCTCGGTCGTTTACACATTGATTCAAGCTACCGCATTACCGCGCGCCAGCTTGCGCGTTGGAATCAAGTTGAATTGAAACTACAACAAGCCATCGAAAAAGATTTTCGTTACGCTGAAATAGCGCGCGAAAATGAAATGGAAACCAAATTGCTACTCGCGCTTACGGTTGATACGGGTGGAAATATTATTGCTGTTTCAAGAGTTCTATTTGTTGACTCCAGTGCTGCACCGTTTATAAATAACCACACATTTCAGCAAGCACAAAAAATCATCGCTTACACAAATTTGAAAGCCGAATTAAAATTCCGGCCTTTCCCAGGCAAATACACCCAAACATATTACTTACCGTTTTATGTTGCCGTTGTTAAAGAACAAACATCACGCTTATTTTATCGTGGCTGGATGTACCATCAAATCAAAGCAGATGAGCCAATAAATAAACTTGAAAGAGTAGTTTGTCATTTCCCCAGCACCACCAACCTGTATCGTTCGCCAAGTTCCAGAAACCAAACCGCTCCATTGGTGGCAACGGCTGTTTCAAAAAACACGAAACAGAAAGTCAACAGCCTGATTATCGGATTTTTACACTAAAAAAGCCTTTGTTTTTATTTTTGGCATTAGTTTTGTCTTACCTTGAGTAACTAATACACAAAGAACATGAAAAAGTTAGGTCTTATGCTGGCCTTCACGGCCTTCTTCGCCATTGCTGCTTCTGCACAAGACGATAAAAAACTTGCTAAAAAGCCCGTTGCTAAACCCGCTCCGGCTCAAACTACCAAAGACGCACCTGCAACAACAACTACTGCGCCCGACGACAAGCCCAAAACAGTTGCCGCTCCTCGCAAAAAAATTGTTGCCAACAAACGCGTTGCTGTAAAAGCAAAACCCGCTCCTAAAAACGATAAGCCTCAGCTTACCGAATCGAAATAACCGAACCGTGTGTTCGATCGGGGTTGTCCGGCGGTTTGTTGAACGACATACAGCAGGACAATCCTTCCCAATTGGGGAAAACTAAAAACGCATGCTTACACTCCGTAAGTGTGCGTTTTTTTATGGTGTAAGACGAAAGCCGCCAGTATGAATGGCTAATATTTTTTTGCCATCCCACATGCCCAACTTTATTTCTTCGAGCAAACCGTAAATCATTTTTCCGGTGTAAACAGAATCGAGCGTTAATTGAAATTCTGTTTGCATACGCAACATAAACTGGAGCAATTCTTCAGTTGTTTTGGCATAACCTCCACACATTCCAGCCGCACTCAACGACCAGTTTTTTTGTTCGCACCATGAACCGATATTTTTTTCAAGCGTCGGCAAATCATCTAAAACAGCAAACCCGCGCACATGTTGCTGTGCGTGCATGCTACGTGCAATTCCCGCAAGCGTTGTCCCCGTTCCCACCGCACATGCCAACACGTCAAATTCGTTGCATTCCTCAGACAAAAGTTCTTCGCATCCTTTTACGCCAAGCGCATTTGCTCCACCTTCAGGAATGATAAAATGCGTAGGGAATTTTTTTTGCCAATTCATCATCCATTTCAATTCATCACGCCTTGCGTATTCCGAACGACTGATAAAAATTAATTGCATGCCCTGAGCTTCGCAAAACAAAATCACATCGCTCGGTGTTGAAGCGCGCTCGCCACGCACAATGCCAATGGTTTCAAAACCATAAATTTTTCCAGCAGCAGCAGTTGCCGCTAAATGATTGGAATAGGCACCGCCAAAAGTCAACACCCCTTTTTGGGAATCGGCGCGCATCGCATCGATGTTGTATTTCAATTTAAATGGTTTATTTCCGTTTAGCTGCGGATGAAGCGGCTGCGGAAAGTAAACCATCAATTCAACACCGTGCTGCTGACATGCAGGAAGTACGAGTCGGCGAGTTTCCAAAATTGCGTCCTTGAACCAATTTGTTTTTTTGTTCACGGTAAAAATACAGTTTAGCAAACAAAATCAAACCGATGCCGAAAACAGAAACATTTCTACATTACCCGTATTTTTATTAATTTAGTCTTTAAATCAATTAACCCCCAGTATCATGTTTCCAAAAAAACACATCCTGCTACTAGGTTTGTTGTGCATTGCATTCTATGCACATACACAAATCTTGACCTCCTCCAATCTTCCGATCGTCGTCATCAACACCCTTAATAATCAACCCATTCTCGACGATCCGAAAATTATGGCCG
Organism: Bacteroidota bacterium; assembly: GCA_013298545.1. GTDB lineage: Bacteria > Bacteroidota > Bacteroidia > Palsa-965 > Palsa-965. The sequence continues at coordinate 56,558 of JAAFIA010000006.1, forward strand.
ATATGGGCATTATTTACAATGGCCCGAATATTCGAAACTACCTGACTGATCCGTTCAACGATTACAATGGAAAAATTGGAATTGAAATGCGCGGATCGAGTTCACAATATTTATTTCCCAAAAAATCGTATGGCTTTGAATGTTGGGACGCACTAGGAAATGAAATCGATCTACCCATACTCGGCATGCCCGCCGAAAGCGATTGGTGCTTAATTGCGAACTACGCGGACAAATCACTTAGTAACAATACGCTCACCTATTCTACTTGGACGAAAATGGGCTGGTGGGGCCCGCGGAGCATGAGTGTGGAATTGATGCTCAATGGCGTGTATCAAGGCGTATATCTTGTGGTAGAAAAAGTGAAACGCGGTGCAAATCGAATCGACATTGCCAACCTGCAACCAGCTGATACAACTGGCGATGATCTAACAGGCGGCTATGTGCTGAAAAAAGATCAACCTACCGGATCGCAGGATTGGGGATGGTATTCCAATTATCAATGCTATGGTATTTATGCTGTTGGCATATATCCGTATTACAACTGTATCGATCCCGGCATCAATTCGATACAACCGCAGCAAGAGGCCTACATCGCGGCGTATGTGGATAGTTTTGAAACGGCTTTACACAATCATAATTTCGATCCGGTAACGGGCTGGCAGCATTTTGCAGACATTCATTCCTTTGTCGATTTTTTTATCCTGCAAGAGTTGGCCAAGAATGTGGACGGCTATCGCATCAGCATGTATTTTTATAAAGATAAAAACAGCAATGGCGGAAAATTGACGATGGGCGTGGTCTGGGATTTTGATCTCGCTTGGCGCAACTGTTATGTGAATGATGCGCATATTGACACCGGATTTTATTGGCCCAATGGCGATTATTTTTGGAGCAACAATGCTTCACCTGCTTGGTGGAATCATTTGTGGCAAGACAGTCTTTTTACTTCTGCTTTGCGCTGCCGTTGGGACGAACTCAAAACCACAACACTCAGTATCGCCAGTTTACAAGCAGATGCAGATTCGATGTACAATCATTTGTACGAAAGTCAACAACGAAATTTTTCTACTTGGCCAATACTCGGACAAACGGTTTGCCTTGAACCAACGCCTATACCCACAACTTATCTTGGAGAAATTGACGAACTTAAAAATTGGATGTCTGATCGCTGGGTTTGGCTGGATGCACATATCCCTGGTATTTGCAATCCTGCGAGCATCGCTGAAACAGATGCGACTAGCAGCATCAAAACTTGGCCCAATCCGTTTACCGATGAAGTGCAAGTACAAATGAATACAGCAAGTAATGAGCCTGTTACCATCACAATCACGGATTTGTCGGGAAGAATTGTGCAAACAGAAATTGCTAGACCTATCGGCGATGCAAAAATTGTTCGGTTAAATTTGGGTCATTTGGCTGCTGGGATGTATCAACTAACCGTCGAAGTAAATGGTATGAAAAATTGTACGTCTATCATCCGAAACTAGCAGGAATAAAGCTTGTAAAACATCAGCCTGTATTATTGTGATGGAGAAATAATTAAAACCGACAGCTTACCCCTCTGTTTTTTCATACCTTTCGTAAAAATTTCACACACACTAAAACTACTGACACATGTTTGAAAATCTGCTCAATCTCGTTAAGGAAAATGCTGGCGAAGCAATCGTCAACAATCCCGCAATTCCGAATGAACACAACGATGCTGCTATCGAAACAACCGGAAATTCGATTATGAATACCTTGAAATCGCAGGCATCGTCAGGCAATATGGATCAATTGATGAGTATGTTTAAAGGTGGTACACCTGACGCTTCTCACCCTGTTGTAAATAGTGTAAGTAGCAATGTTGTAACCGATTTGATGGGCAAATTTGGAATCGATCAAAACGCTGCTTCTGGCATTGCCTCTAAAATTATTCCACAAGTCATGAGCAAATTCGTCAACAAAACCAATGATCCAAACGATAGTAGTTTTGATATTGGCGGCATTATGAGTTCACTTACTGGTGGCGGTGGTGCTGCTGGCGGAATTGGTGGAATGATTTCAAATTTCTTAAAATAAGCCTTATAGAACAAATGAAACAGCGAATCGGTTCGATTCGCTGTTTTTTTATGTTTTAACAAGCCATCGCAAACAATTATCACACCGCTTTCGGTACTTTTGCAATCCATGTCCAGACTCAACAACCTCGATCCTGACGAATACTACTACACCAACGAAGGGTACGTTGTATTCACCGAAAAGTACCTGCTCAAACGCGGGTATTGTTGTCAGAATGGTTGCCGCCATTGCCCTTATGGGTTCAATAAAAAAACAGGGCGATTTGAAGACAAAAAAGGAGATGGTAAATAAATGATATTTCCGATTGAAGCAATGACAACAAGCGAATTTCAACAACTTATTCTCGGCGGTATTCCCGATGAACTTCCAACGCTTCCGGCGTACGATCCCTCACTCAATCATGCTCCAAAACGAAAGGATATTTTATCTCCGTCTGAAAAAAAATTAGCCATTCGCAATGCCTTGCGTTACTTTCCGGCAAAACATCATGCCTTGCTTGCTAAAGAATTTGCAGCTGAATTGAAAACGTATGGACGCATTTACATGTATCGGTTACGTCCAGATTACCGCATGTATGCGCGACCTATTCATGATTATCCGCATAAAAGCATTCAGGCCGCGGCTATCATGCACATGTTGAGCAATAACCTCGATCATGCGGTTGCGCAACATCCACACGAATTGATTACGTATGGTGGAAATGGTGCGGTGTTTCAAAACTGGGCGCAGTATCGACTAACGATGAAATACCTTGCTGAAATGACCAATGAGCAAACGCTTGTTTTGTATTCTGGTCATCCGCTTGGTCTATTTCCTTCCCACGCCGATGCGCCGCGCGTTGTTGTTACCAATGGCATGATGATTCCGAATTATTCTAAACCCGACGACTGGGAAAAATTCAATGCGCTTGGTGTAACACAGTACGGACAAATGACTGCAGGTTCGTTCATGTACATTGGTCCACAAGGAATTGTTCACGGAACAACCATTACAGTCATGAATGCGGCACGAAAAATTTCTGAATCGGAAGAAGGTCGTCGCGGAAAATTATTGGTTACCTGCGGACTTGGCGGAATGAGTGGCGCGCAGCCCAAAGCTGGAAAAATTGCTGGACTGGTTGCGGTTGTGGCCGAGATCAATCCGAAAGCAACCGAAACACGCCATTCGCAAAAATGGGTCGATGAGGTTTATGCGTCCTTGGACGAATTGATTGCTCGCATCAAACAAGCACAAGCGGCGAAAGAGGCTGTGTCACTTGCTTATCAAGGCAATGTGGTGGATTTGTGGGAACGCCTTGTGCATGAAAATATGATGGTTGATATGGGTACTGATCAATCGTCGTTGCATAATCCGTGGGCTGGTGGGTATTATCCGGTTGGATTTACGCTTGACGAATCGAACCGGATGATGGCTGAAAATCCAGAACAGTTTAAAGCCGAAGTGCAAAAAACATTGTTGCGTCATGCGGCGGCGATCAATACTTTGACAGCCAAAGGCATGTACTTTTTCGATTATGGCAACGCGTTTTTGCTTGAGGCTTCGCGGGCGGGTGCTGATATTTTGCGGCCAGACGGAACATTCAAATACGCTTCGTATGTACAAGATATTCTTGGCCCGATGTGTTTTGATTATGGCTTTGGGCCGTTTCGTTGGGTTTGTACATCGGGCGATGCCACAGATTTAGCAACGACAGATCAACTGGCCTTGGATGTGTTGATGGATATGTATCAAACGGCACCCGTTGAAATCAAACAGCAATTAAACGACAACATCACATGGATTCGCGATGCGATGCAAAACAACTTGGTTGTGGGTTCGCAAGCGCGTATTTTGTATGCCGATAGTGAAGGACGCATTCGTATTGCTGAAGCGTTTAACAAAGCCATTCGCGAAGGAAAATTAAAAGCGCCTGTTGTATTGGGTCGCGATCATCATGACGTATCTGGAACAGATTCGCCGTATCGCGAAACATCAAATATCTATGATGGTTCGCAATTTACAGCAGACATGGCGGTACAAAATTTTATTGGCGATGGATTCCGTGGCGCGACGTGGGTGTCGTTGCACAATGGCGGTGGCGTGGGTTGGGGCGAAGTCATCAATGGCGGATTTGGTCTCGTGCTCGATGGCACGGCTGATGCTGATCGTCGTTTGAAGAGCATGTTGTTTTGGGATGTCAACAACGGTATTGCACGCCGCAGTTGGGCGCGCAACAAAGAAGCGCGCTTTGCCATTGAGCGCGAAATGAGCCGCGAACCGAATTTAAAAGTTACGCTTCCGAATTTGGTGGATGAACGTTTATTGGAGGGATTGTTTTAGGGATAGTTGATGTATCAAATAAAACGCCTTCGATTCTCGAAGGCGTTTTATTTGAGTGATTTATTTTAATCTAAAGCCATTCAAATCCTGCTATTTTAATGGTATCACAACCTGTTTTTTCAATCAAACTTGATCTTATCTCCTTCTGAACATTCACTTTCAGATCATCGTATAAAGTACCCATTGCGCCCAATTCATTAGGCCCTTTTGAATAGCTTAAAGTGGGAGTCGATTGGGCCAAAAAACGATAGGAGCATACTATTTTTTTTGTTTCATAATTGACGATTGACAATCTTGCTAAAACATATCCCGCTTCAAACTCATTAGTATTTGCTTGAATCTCAGGTAGTGCTGAAGATATAGACTGAACAAAAACAACATAAGGACTATTGATTTTTTTATTGTACTCAAGCCATTGACCTAAATAAGACATAGAAAAAAGATCATCGCCATAGTAACCTGGGGAATTGAATTTATCAGCAGCATATCCTTCAATCAAACGATCCAATGCATCAACGGGAGTCGTCGAATCCTTTTTGGGTTCAATGATTTTATACAATGTAAATGACAGTTTCTTTGGGTGTAAGTCTTTTATTTCGCAGATGCTATCATTCCATCCCGTAGTGTCCTTCTTAAGTAATTCGAGCAATTCCATAATTGTAACTTTATGTTCAAAAGCTATTTTCGAATACATTGAATCTGCAGCTAATTGCTTTTTACCAAGAGCCTCATCCTCTGCTGTGTATGAATTACAGGCACTAAAAAAAATAAGGAGAAAAGGGATAGTTGAGTATAAAATACGTTTCATGTAATCTTTGGGTTTTTAAGATTTATAAAGATAACAAAATAGCATCAAACATAATTTGGTGGATGAAAGTTTGTTGGAGAATTTATTTTAAAAGTAGTTGATAGATCAAATAAAAAAATTCTTCACTTAGGATGAAGGATTTTTTGTTATTGTAGTCTATTAAATTCATCAAGTCTATCGCATCCGGCAATTTTTATATCCGATACACCTGTTATGGATACAAGTTGAGCGCGGATTTCTTTTCCAATATTAGCAATCAAATCCTTTGATAATTTATATTCTGCCCCTTCATAGTAGTTATTACTATTATAAGTATAGCTAACCGTATCGCTCGATTGCGCGTATAGATCAAATGCACACATTCGCTGGCCTGTCTCATAATTCATAACCAGTGCTCTGCCCGTAAAATATCCTGCCTTAAAACCACCTCTACTTCTGTCCTGTTTGGGCATGGCCGCATCGTAGGTCTGTATAAAAATGATATAAGGGCTTTTATTATGCTTATTAATATCAACCCATCCTCCTAATTCCCTCAACCCATCAGCCCAAGCTTTATTATACCCAATGGTACTTATGTCTCGAATGTTTTGTAACACATCCAATTGGCTAGCCGGATTAGAAACAGAGCCCATGTATTCCGGCTTGCTTTTAAATTCTAAAATATAATAAACCATAAACGAAAGTTGACTGCGCGAAGAATCACTGATTCGACACAATGTATCATCCCATAATATTGAATCATTTCGCACAAGCTCTAGCAATGGTTTAATTTTCGCTTTATGTCTTTCAGCCGCAATAACACACATCGAATCAAAAAAATTTTTCTTTTTTACATAATTATCGTGCTCGTCCGAAGAACAAGAAATAAGAATAATAGCAGCCAAAAGTGTGTAAAGAAAACTTCTCATTGTGGCAAAAGGGTTAACGTATTATGCCTTTATTCATACAAACCATCAAACCCTGCAATCATAATCTCGGGGCAACCTGTTTTAATTTTGATGCGGCTACGAATTTCAGCTTTAATATTCGTCATCATATCTTGTTGCAACTTGTAGGTTGCGTCTGTGCCATAAGTTCCTCCCGTGCGGTATTCAACCGTTTCGCTCGACTCGGCGAAAATACCAAATGAGCATACGGGCTGTTTCGTTTCATAATTCAAAATATAGGCGCGGCCAATAAAATAACCTGCGTCAAACGAAGCTTTGTCTTCGCTCATTTTCGGCATGGCGGAAGCCAATGTTTGAACAAAAATGATGTATGGGCTATTGTTCTTCTTGTTGTAACTGACCCAACGTCCCAATTCCGCTCTAGAATAAGTATCATCCGAAATATACCCTGGTGTTGTCAATTCACGCATGCTTGACACTTCCAAAATTTTATCGAGTGCATCATCCGTATCGGTGGAATTCGTATCTAGATCAATCATATTAAAAATCGTAAACGAAAGTTTCAGCGGACTTTTAGTAGTGAAATCGCACACTGTATCCTCCCAAATGGTAGAATCGGTATTAACGAGATCATTGAGTTCCAAAATTAGGGCTTGATGCTCTGTGCCAATTTTTGAATGGAGTGAATCCTTCTTCGCTTGTTCTTTAAAATAGGCATCTGCTTCGGAATTCGAAGAAGAGCAGGAAGCAAGAAGCAGGAGGACGAAACCAGATAGGATTAGGTTTTTCATTGTTGTGGGATTATGATGTTAGTATAACGTAATGGCATCAATGCCACGTAAAATAACTTTTGAACAACCTGTCCTCTTTTTGAGTTCCTCGCGAAGAGTGTTTTCAAAATTATCTTTCATGTCTTTTTCTAATTTCCCTGCGGCATTAGAACCGAGTATTTTTCGTTTTTTAAACTCGACTGTTTCGCTCGACTCGGCCCAGAAAGGAAATGCACAAATTATTTTTTTGGCATCATAATCAAAGACATAAACCATACCTGTAAAATAACCCGCTTCAAACGAAGATTCGTCTTTGGCAAGCACGGGCATTTGTGCTTCTAGTTCTTCGATAACGAGCAAATAAGGACTAGCAAGTTCTTTGTTTTTACGAATGCTTTTTCCAATATCGGATTCGCTAAACGCGAGAGACTCGCTTCCGACAAAGGAATATCCCGTCGTGTTGATCCACGACCATTGCCCAGCATTGGTGTACAAAGAATCAGATTCATGAAAAAACAAACGTGATTCGATGACGTTGAAGGCTATGCGTTCTTTTTTTGCTCCGCTCCAATTGCAAAGGGTATCGTAATCGCCAACGGTATCGTTGATCATTTGCTGGGCCAATTCATCGAGCACCTTGAGGTGTTGACGGCCAGCCACTTTATCGAGCGAGTCTTGTTGTGCTGATTTTGCTTTGTCTTCGGGCGACTGCGGGAGGAAGCAAGATGCGAGTGAAATAGAAATAGCGAGAGGAAGTAGAAAAAATTTCATGATTAGGGGTGGATTGAAGGATTGTAGGTCGCAAATATAAACGATCAATTCATTTGGCAGCTAGTGTCTATGCATTTAAATTACGTTCTGGATTAAGTTTTTAAAATTGCGCTCCGTCAATATTAATTCTGACTTATCTTTGAAGTCATGAATAACCTCTCGCCCACCCGCATCGCGCTTCGCGCGTCCCTCCTCACGGGAATGATGGTTTTTGGATTGATTGCTTTATTTTCTAAGTTGAGTGGAAAAGTTGACTGGATAACCGCTTCTGTTGTATCGCTGATTGCTGCGGGATTTGTTTTCTATCTTTTTCAATACTTGATCCGAAATTTTATTTCGAACCGCATTCAAGGTGTTTACAAAGCCATTCACAACCTCAAATTGCGCGAAGGAGAAGAAGTTCGTTTACCCGGCGATCCCGATGATTTGATTGTTCAACTCAACCGCGAAGTGAGCGATTGGGCAAAAAATCGAGCCAATGAAATTGAAGACCTGAAAAAACTCGAAACATATCGACGTGAGTTCTTAGGCAATGTTTCGCATGAACTGAAAACACCGATCTTCAACATCCAAGGTTATCTCGAAACCTTGCTCGATGGCGGATTGGAAGACCCGAACATCAATCGCAATTATTTACAACGAGCCGAAAAAAGCGTGGAACGCATGATTGCAATCATTGGCGACCTCGAAGCCATCTCGCGGCTAGAATCGGGCGAATTGGAAATTGACCCAACCCGTTTCGATATTGTTCAGCTTGTACGCGATGTGTTTGAAGCGCAAGAAATAAAAGCTGCTGGAAAAAACATCAGTCTGCGTTTCAAAGAAAACTACAAACCCATCGAAGTATTTGCCGATAAAGAACGTATTCGTCAAGTGATTACCAATCTCGTTGTTAATTCCATCAAATACGGGAAAGAGAATGGCGAATCGGAAGCACGTTTCTACGACATGCGCGATCAGATTATGGTGGAATTGTCTGACAATGGTATTGGCATTGGAAAAGAACATTTGCCCCGTCTATTTGAACGTTTCTATCGTGTTGACAAAGGCCGTTCCCGCGATCAAGGTGGCACAGGACTTGGTCTAGCCATAGTTAAGCACATTCTTGAAGCACACGAACAAGGCATCAATGTGCGCAGCAGCGAAGGCATTGGTACTGCATTTTCGTTTACATTACAAAAAAATCGGTGATCTGATATTTGGTCAACTTCAGCGTAATTTTTGCAAAACCTGCTGTTAACTTTGTCATTCAAAATCGTTTTATCATGAAGAAAATCATACTTGCATTTGCAACATGCTTTTGTGCAGCAACAAGTTTTGCACAACAACCTGAAAAATGCGCTACAATGCCGGTGTACGAACAACACCGCCAAGATCCGGCAACACAGCAACGCATGAACATGGCGCAAGCAGCGGCGCGCAACTGGCATCAAAATCATGCCGGAAACATCACCCGCTCGAGCGGCTCGGCGTTAATTACCATTCCGGTTGTTGTGCATGTGTTGTATAAAGATGCTTCACAAAATATCAGCGATCAACAAATTCAATCGCAAATTGCCGTTTTGAATCAAGATTACCGCCGCTTAAATGCTGACACGAGCAATACCGTTTCTATTTTCGATACCATTGCTGCAGATGCACAGATTGAATTTTGCTTGGCTGGTCTTGATCCGCAAGGCAATCCCACCAATGGCATCACACGCACCTCAACTGCAGGTGGCCAATTTCTCGGCTATTTCTCGCCTTTCTTCGAAGATGCAAAATACGATTCGCTTGGCGGCAAAAATGCTTGGCCAACGGATCAATACTTGAATATCTGGGTGTGCGAACTTTTCCCTGGTCTGCTCGGTTATGCACAATTCCCTGGCGATGCGGCTGCAAGTGATGGCGTAGTGGTTACCTATACTGCTTTCGGTACAATGGGAACGGTAACGGCACCAAGTACGCTTGGACGCACAACAACACATGAGGTTGGTCACTGGTTAGGATTATATCATATTTGGGGCGACGATAACGATTGCACAACAGGTAGCGATTCGGTTTATGATACGCCGAATGCAACGAGTGCTTCGCAAAGCGATTGCCAAGTTGCACGGAACTCATGCAGCAACGAAGATCCGTGGTGGGGAAGTATTGACCCAACAGACAACGTGCAGAACTACATGGATTATTCCAACGATTCGTGTATGAACATGTTTACGCTTGGACAGAAAGCGCGCATGTTGTCTTTCCTATACGGCGATCCTCGTCGCTTGGCTTTGTTTACATCGCCTGCGGGTTGCGCGGCGGTGGGTGTTCAAGAGCCGTTTAGTTACGATCGTTATTTTTCGCTTTATCCCAATCCGAGCAATGGACAGATCACTGTAAGTTATTTCGGCACCTGGAATAGCGCGATGCAGGTTGAAGTGATTGATGCCACTGGGCGCATTGCACAAACGTATCAGGCAAACGCTTACAATTACACACTCGATTTGAGTGGCCTAGCAAAAGGAATTTATACACTTCGTTTTATTGGCGAAGGCGGTGCTGCGGCAAAGCGTGTTGTGATTCAGTAAAAAAATTCGAATACAAAAAAAGAGGATCGGGCATAAACCTGATCCTCTTTTTTATTTGTTTTATCAACTAGTTTTCATTGGGTGATAGGAAACAAATTTCGTAATTCCTAAAATCATTTATTTGAAAATTGTTTTTGAGGGTTGTGGGCAAACATTGTGTACGATTCGCCTGCGGCGGTTGGGGTTTGGAAATGGAATTTTTTCTTTACTTTCTTTGCTTGCCCAAAGAAAGTAACAAAGAAAAGGCACCACGAAAACCAACCGACAATAAAAAATGGCCTGACGATAGGAGCCGGTTAGCCATTTTTTAAATGTCGGTTCGCACTTTTCGCGGCCGTCTTCCCGCGGATTTTCTTGACCTGCTTGATAGTATTCTCCGACGTTGTCAGTGGAGGGTTTATGGGTGATGCTTGGGAATATTTTTTATTGTACTTATCAAATTAGTGCTGCTCGAATTTTTAATTCACCAATTGCGCGTTGGGTTTTATGCGCTGGCAATTACTTCACTAACTCACCGATTGCGCGTTGGGTTTTGTGCGAAAGCAATTATTCAACAATTCGCCAATTGCGCGTAGGCCTGTGCGCAGCTATTCTGCTGGCAAATACGCATCCACAAAATCTTTTGCGCCTTCGTACGCGTTGGGTTTTAGGCGGAAGGCGATGTAGGTGATTTTTTTCCCTTCGCCGAGAAAACGTTTTTCGTAACCCGTCTGGATATTCATCAACACTTCATTGTCCTTCATCTCGTTGTAAATATCGTTGGAGCAAGCAAGTATTTCGTGGCCTTCCTCAACGAGCATCTTGCGTGTGTAATCGTGCAGATCGATGCTGTCTGTTTTGAGATGAATGGTTCCGCCTGGTTTAAGCAAGCGTACATAGCGTTTTAGAAATGAAGGCGATGTGAGCCGTTTGCGCGGTTTTTCGAGTTGCGGATCAGGAAACGTAATCCAAATTTCATCGACTTCGTGTTTGCCAAAAAGTGCGTTTACAAAATCAATGCGTGTGCGCATGAAAGCGGCATTGGTCAAGTTTTCGTGGATCGCTTGACGTGCGCCAATAAACATACGCGAGCCTTTGATGTCGAGACCAATAAAATTTTGCTCGGGGAAACGACGCGCCAATCCAACGGTATATTCGCCTTTGCCGCAACCGAGTTCGAGCACAATGGGTTGTGTGTTTTTGAAATGTTGCTGTCGCCATTGCCCACGCAACGAAAGCGGGGCTTTGTACAAATCGGCAAGCATAAATTGCACCACATTGGGAAATTCCCGCATGGCGGCAAAGCGTTCGAGTTTCTTTTTTGACATGATTGAAAAGCGATGCAAAAGTAAGAAGAGTAAAGGAAAAAAGCACAACTAACAAAGATCAAATGCTACTAGAACACATTCACTCAAAACCTAAATTGCAGCGTGTAATCATAGGCGATGTCAGTTATCCTCCTTCTTATACGCATGCCATGTTTCATCTTCTTTGCTTTTTAAAAGAAATTTATTTTTCCCTCTTCGTTTTAGTTTATACGTTTCTTCTGTGCCGTCTGCTATTTGTCGATTAAAATTATCGGCCAGATGCACCGTCAACACACAATGCCTGTCAGCAATAAATACGAAATCATAAAAAGAAAAACCAATATAACGAATCGAAATTTTGTAGCACTGTTTATTATTAGGCAGTTCAAAAGAAACCAAGCCATCTAAATTCGTTGATGCCCCAAAACGAGCATGTGTCAATGTATCTTCACAAACAACAGCGGCAAATGGCAAGGCTGAGCTATCGCGCAAATCAAACACCTGAACGCTTAGTTTCACTTTATCGGAACTTGCTGGCAAATACGTTATGTGTGCTTTGTTTGCATGAATTCCAATAGAGTCCTTTGTATAGTGAAACGTGATCCTCTTCCAATTCATCGTATAAGTCCCAGAACCCGCATGACTTCCTGTGCAATCGCTATAACTATACTGAAACCGCTTGTTTTCAAAAAACGTATAGCAGTCGCCACCGAAACCACCAAAGCTTTGACAATAAGTTCCTTCCAGTTGCTGTGCAAATAAACGTGTAAGAGGAATGATCACTGTACATAGAAAAAGGAATGCGCGTTTCATAAGTCTATTTTTAAATTTCGTTTAGGTATTGGACGCATGATAATTCTTTTTCCATACACACTCAACCTGTTTTTTCAATTCAACTAAACTTATCTTTGAAACAATGATTCAACAAACGCAACGCCGCATTCTCGTTGCTCCACTCGATTGGGGCTTGGGCCATGCTACGCGTTGTGTGCCTGTGATACGCGCCTTGCTTGATGCGGGTGCGGCGGTAATCATTGCTGCTGATGGTCGTTCGTATTATTTTTTGCAGAAAGAATTTCCAGATGTTCCGTTGGTGCGTTTGCCCGGCTATTCGGTAACGTATCCGCGAAGCCGTTACCTCACGCTCAATTTACTCTTGCAAAGTCCACGCATTCTGAAACAAATTCATCGCGAGCATGCGTTAGTGAAGGAGTTGGTAAAAAAATATCAAATTGACACCATCATCTCCGACAATCGTTTTGCTTGCCGCACCGAATCCACGTACAACATCTACATCACGCATCAATTGCACATCAAAGCTTCCGTTGCAGGTGGCATGGCTACGCGCATTCACCGCAATTATTACGAACGTTTTGACGAAATTTGGGTGCCGGATCTTGCCGGCGAAGAAAATTTATCGGGCGAACTGAGTCATAAAATTCGTCCTGCAATTCCTACACATTTCATCGGGCCGCTCTCGCGTTTTTCCAATCGCACCAAAGCAGAAAAATCGGACGATTCATTTATCCTCATTTTACTCAGTGGCCCAGAGCCACAGCGTAGCCTGTTGGAAGATATTTTAATTGCACAATTCAAAAATGCTACGGAAAACATCAAACTCGTGCGCGGCATTACCGAAAGCAATGAAACACAAGAAATACGTGCTGGATTTTTTTCTTACGATCACGCCACAAGTGCTCAACTTGAACAATGGATTCAGCAAGCCGCTGTTGTCATTGCTCGTTCTGGTTACTCAACCCTTTGCGACCTTGCTGTGTTTGGAAAAAAATTAATCGCTATTCCCACACCGGGGCAAACCGAGCAAGAGTATTTGGCGCAATGGCACAGTGCCAACAAACGCCTCGTGTTTCAAACGCAAGCCGATTTTTCGTGGAATACGTTTCCTCCTATTTCCGAACTTCCTACTCTATCGTTGCAGGTAAACACAAGCGATTTATTGCAACGTGTTGTAAAACGATTGCTAACCCATACGCTCAAACACACGGAATAATTCGGTTATCAATGCGCTACTTTTTGTAATTTCGTCCAAAGACTTAACCCAATTGGAACAATTCAACGTTCACACCACACAAAATGTGGTGATTCAATATACACCAGCCAATATTGGTGAGCGGCTTCTTGCGCGTTTGCTCGATCTGGTCATTTTTGGCGTGTATTTATTTTTCGCATTTCTGATTTTGATAAAATCAATCGAAGGCATCGGCGATCTTGAAGATTTTCCGGTCATTGCCACATTGATTTGTTTGCCTGTTATTTTCTATACCATCTGGATTGAATCCTTATTGAACGGGCGTTCGTTTGGAAAAATCATCATGGGTTTGAAAGTGGTGAAGATCTCTGGAAAGCCCGCAAGCGTTGGTGATTTTGCCATTCGTTGGTTGCTGCGCATGGTTGAAGGCGAAATCGCTTTGTTTACGGGTTTACAGATTCCGGTTGCTTTGGTGAGTGGGAAAGGACAACGTTTGGGCGATATGCTTGCCGGGACGGCCCTCATTCGCACACGGCACCAGACACAAATTCACAACACCATTCTCAATTATGTCAATCCGCAATACCGCGTGGTTTTTCCGCAGGTTGAGAAACTCAACGACAATGATGTTGCCATCATCAAAGATGTGATGCAACAAGCCTTGCAAAACGAACAGTACGGAACGATTGAGTTATTGGCCACCAAAGTAAAAGATACCATTGGTGTTTATCCGCCGATTGATCAACTGCCTTCGATGCAATTTTTAAATATTGTTTTGGCTGATTATACGCATTATCACTTTGAGCAGAATAGATGATGCGTTAAACTTCACTCATAAAAAAACCGGCAACAACATGTTACCGGTTTTTTTGTGCATCAATTAAAATTTGATCTCGTCTTCGTTTTTGCTAAAGAATTTATATTCTAAGAAATTGTACGAAGAATCTTCTTTTACAACTATTGGTTTCTTGTAGTGCCAGCGCCATTTGCGGCGCAGCGACCAGATTCCTTTTTCGAGATAGGCTGCAATGAAGGGATGAACAGCAATGGTTACGGATGGTTGGTTTTGTTCGCGCAACACGTAACGCAAATTATTTTCGATTTGATCGATCAGTAAAACACTGGCTTGAACTTCGCCCGTACCGCCACAGGAAGGACATTTTTCGGCGGTTTCGATGTTCGTTTCCGGACGAACACGTTCACGGGTGATCTGTACCAAACCAAATTTACTTGGGGGCAAAATCGTATGCTTTGCACGATCGACTTTCATTTCGTCGCGCAATTTATTGTACAACAACTTCCGGTTATTGGGCGAATGCAAGTCGATAAAATCGATGACGATGATACCGCCCATGTCGCGCAAACGAAGCTGACGTGCTACTTCCACAGCAGCTTCCATGTTAACGTCGAGCGCATTCGTTTCTTGGTCGTTGTTTGATTTGGAGCGATTACCGCTATTGACATCGACAACGTGTAAGGCTTCGGTGTGTTCAATAATCAGGTAAGCACCACTTTTCATGGTGATCGTTTTTCCGAATAGGGCTTTGATTTGTCGTTCAATGCCAAAGTGCTCGAAAATAGAAACAGGACCTTTGTACTGTTTGAGAATTTTTTCCTTGTCAGGAGCAATCGACTGGAGAAACATTTTAATCTCGTCGTGAGTGCGTCCGTCGTTCACATGAATAGCGCTGAACGAATTGTTCAACATATCACGGAGAATGGCTGAGGTGCGGTTTAATTCACCTAGCACGCGCTGCGGCGGTTTGGCCGTGGTCAGTTCTTGGAAGCAAGTGTTCCATTTACTCACCAGATCGTTCATGTCGGCATCGAGGTCAGCAACTCCTTTTCCTTCGGCAACGGTTCGCACGATCACCCCAAAATTTTTGGGTTTGATACTCATGATCAAACGCTTGAGTCGCTCACGCTCCTCGCTGCTTTTGATTTTTTGCGATACCGAAACTTTTTCGGCAAAAGGAATTAATACAATGTAGCGTCCAGCAATAGAGAGTTCCGAAGTAATGCGCGGGCCTTTAGTCGAAATCGGTTCTTTAGCGATTTGAATAAGGACGAGCTGATCGGTTTGGAGCACATCGGTAATTTTTCCGTCTTTTTGAATTTCGGGCTCATTTTTGAAATAGGTGAGCGCAGCATGTTTTTGCTTTCCCGTAGCAGCCGCACGAACAAATTTGTTCAGTGAGAGTACATTGGGACCGAGGTCAAAATAGTGCAGAAAAGCATCTTTCTCGTAACCAACATCCACGAACGCGGCATTTAAACCGGGCATTACTTTACGCACTTTGCCAAGGTAAATATCTCCAACTCCGAATTGAGAATTACTCTTTTCGCGGTTGATTTCTACCAGACGTTTGTCGTGCGTAAGGGCAATGACGACTTCCGAAGAAGCGGCATCAATAATGAGTTCGTTCGACACGTGTCAATGGGATGTAATGCAAAAATCCCAACACCCGCTGCCAGCCTGAGGCTGGTAACGGGTTGGGCTTAATGCTTCTGATAAATAGATCAAGAAATGGGGAATAACCAAGAGCAAAAGAATTGCGTTGATCATTAAACTCCCATCCGACTAGCGGCTCTTCTTCTTGTGACGGTTTTTCCGCAGACGTTTTTTCCGTTTGTGGGTCGCCATTTTATGACGTTTTCTTTTTTTTCCGCTTGGCATGAGCTTTCGGTATTAATGGTTGTTTTTAAGACGTCGGAGAAAATTTTCCAGATTGATTTTCAATTCGGGATCAGATTCTTTTGACAGATTGAGTTCGTATTCTTTGACGGCGTTTGCTGTGTCGCCCTGACTGAGCAGCAAATCGCCAATTTGCAAATGGACCGAAATGAATTCGGGGCGCAATCGCAGAATTTTCCGGTAACGGGCAATGGCCTTGTCGATTTGTTGTGAGCGTTCGGCAAAAGCGGCGAGCGCAAACTGTGCATCGAGGTTGGTCGAATCGGCTTTCTCTACTTCAAGAAGCAAGGAAATACCTTTCATGGGGTCTGAAGTTCCATCGACAATACAAGCACCGAGCATGACTTTGGCGGTCAGGTTTTTCGGTTCGAGTTCGAGGGCTTTTTCAAAACATTGAATGGCCGATTCGAAGAGCGTTGGCATATCTTCGGGATGCTGGCTATTGGCGGCGGCGCTGTGGTAATAACGTCCGGCCAATGCCCAATCTGTTCCCGATCCGTTGGTTTGTTTGGCGCGTTGTTCGGCGTACCAACCTGCAAGTACATATACTTTACGTGCAGAAAGGCGCGACGAGAGCGTATCAAACAAAGCTGCTTTTTTCAACACATTCGATTCGGCGGCAATGGCTTTGTCGAGGGTGGCAATTTCGGCGGCTAAACCTTCGGGAAGAAGCTTGCGTTCATCAGCTAAAATAGCCTCAAACGGTCGCTCTTCATGATCGTGCTTCGTTACTGGAGCATTACGTTTTTCAGGTGTAATGCGGGCAAAACTAAAAAGAACGGAACACACAATGACTGCGCCGATTACCACAAGCTGAGGGGTGGAAAAACGTCGCATCCTTGTCTGTTTTAAGAAGCCTTAACGCTTTTCTTTACTTTATCGGTAAAGGTTTTAGCGGGCTTGAATGCCGGAACATGGTGTGCCGGAATAATGACAGTTGTATTTTTAGAGATATTGCGTCCGGTTTTTTCGGCGCGGCGCTTTACGATAAAGCTGCCAAATCCACGCAAATAAACATTATCTCCTTTAGCAAGCGAGTTCTTGATCACTTTCATGAACGCTTCTACGCTGTGTTTTTTCAGCAATTTCTGCTACCACGTCTGCTTTCGTCATACTTCGTGTAATCGATTAACTTTCAATTATTTACTGCATGGCTTTTCCGATGCAGGGCTGCAAAATTACACTTTTATCCGGCTCACCCAAATTTCCAGCTAATTTTACAGCCATAATCCTGTAAAATTGTAGGGTTTTGCCCTGAAATATGGACTTTTCGACTGAATTAAAATTTTGGTACCGTCAAAATGCCCGCGATTTGCCTTGGCGGCATACCACCGATCCGTACAAAATATGGTTATCGGAAATTATTCTCCAACAAACCCGTGTCGATCAGGGCATGAGCTACTATTATAAGTTCACCGAAAACTACCCAACCGTTTTTGACCTGGCCCAAGCACCCGAAACACAAATTCTGCGCGATTGGCAGGGCCTTGGCTATTACTCGCGCGCCCGAAATTTGCACACCACAGCAAAATTGATTGTCTCTGATTGGGGCGGCAAATTCCCGACAACATACAGCGATCTCTTAAAACTCAAAGGCGTTGGCGAATACACCGCAGCCGCAATTTCCTCGATTTGCTTTCGCGAAGCCAAACCCGTTGTTGATGGCAATGTATATCGTGTGTTGGCGCGCGTGTTTGGCGAATCGACACCTATTGATAGCACAAGCGGAAAAAAACGCTTCCGCGAATTGGCCGAATCGCTCCTAGATCATTCCGAACCCGATGTCTATAATCAAGCCATCATGGAATTTGGTGCACGGCAATGTACGCCTAGAAATCCCAATTGCCCGATTTGTCCATTAGCTGCATCGTGCGTTGCGAGAAAGGAGCATAAAATTGCGGTATTACCCGTCAAAGCTGGGAAAACCAAAATAACTGAACGGTGGATGAATTACTTGATTATTCGCCACAAAGACAACCTATACATCCGGCAACGAACAGCAAACGATATTTGGAAAAATCTTTGGGAATTTCCGCTGCTAGAAACAACAACAGCAACAGATCCCAAAACCTTAATGAAATCAACTGCATGGCGTACTTTATGGCAAGAAATACCGTTTGAATTGAACCACGTATCAACCGAAATCAAACACATCCTCAGCCATCAAAAAATATGGATCCGCTTTTATGAACTTACCATTGACAAAGCGATTCCTAAAAAGCAACGACACGACTGGATTCAGATTAAAGAAGAACAATTAGAACAGCATGGCCTTCCCATCGCCTTGCACAAATACATCACAAAAAAGCGAATTTCGCACTAGAGTTTTGGTTTATTCGCGAACTACATTACTTTTGACAAATAACATTTATACTAGCAACCAAATTTTTCTATCCGCTTTTAAAAAATCAGTTCACATGGCAGGCGTAAACAAAGTCATTCTCATTGGTAATCTGGGCAAAGATCCCGAAGTCCGTTATCTCGAAGGTGGAATCGCAGTAGCGAATTTTCCGATGGCAACAACAGAATCATTCCGCGACAAAAACGGAAACAAAAACGAACAAACCGAATGGCATCAAATCGTTCTTTGGCGACGACTCGCCGAAGTGGCGGAAAAATTCCTGAAAAAAGGAATGCAGGTGTACATTGAAGGGAAAATTCGCAGTCGTCAGTGGGAAGACAAAGACGGCAACCGCCGATTCACAACCGAAATTTTTGGCGATTCGCTCACCATTCTTTCGAGCTTCAAACGTGAAGACGGTGTTAATCCGAACTACAATTCAGCTGGCGGCTACAACAACAATGCTGGTAGTAGTTATAATGCTGGAAATACAACAACCAACACCACAACCGATTCTCAGCAACGTCCATACACCCCAACACCCGGACAGCAACAACAACAATACTATCAACAACAACAACAAAACGTACAGATCAATCCGGAAACAAATCCCATGCACCCTGCGGTTCTTGGCGATAACCCAGACGATCTTCCATTCTAATATTTAGTTGATATATCAAATAAAAAAACGGATCAGTAATTAAACTGATCCGTTTTTTTTCGCAGCTAAAACTAAACTTATTCTTTGATAATTGTTTGACGAGAAACTCCACTTGCCGTTTGGATCATCAGAAAATATGTTCCAGCGGTATAGGGAAGCAAGTCGATTTCGTAAACGGAATTGTATTGACCAAGCAATGCGCCATTCAAATTATAGAGCATAATATTTTCAATCGGTTCTGAAGAACGAATGAATACCTTATCCTGTGCTGGATTTGGGAATACTTCTACAAAAGCGGTTTCTGCCAATTCATTTTCGGCGTTTTCATTTGCTTTGAAAGTAGATTCTTCTGGATTTTTGTCTAGTGTTGTAAGATTTGCACCAAACGTAACCGTACACGCCGAACTACTTGGTGGGCCATAAGCTGGACCAGATCCACTTTGGTATTGTACTTCAACCGTCCATGTATAACTTTGATTGTTAACAAGACCAGGAACTTGCGCAAAATAAATGTAGTTTGATGTTTGTGCGCGTTGACCAATCAGCGTTGATCCGATATAAAAGCTAAACCGATAGCCAATAGCACCCGAAACAGCCGTTGCAACTGTATAGCCTGTACTGCGCGAGTAGGTATTGCCACACGGAACGGTAGTTTGCGGTGCGGCAAAAGTAATGGTACACGCATTGCTGCTTTCTGGCCCCCACGCTGTTCCTCCTGCCGCTAAATTATACTCTGCGGCAACAGTCCATTTATACGTTGTACCATAAGACAACATGGGATACTGATTGAAATAAATGTACACCGAACTCTGAACGGTTTGTGCTACAATAGCATTGCTAATATTATCGTAGAATGTAATGCGATAATTAACCGCCGCTCCAGGTGCAATAACGGCTGAATAAGCATTCTTGTTTGTGAAGGTTACATTACATGGAAGTGTAGCCGTTGCAGCACCAAACGTAATGGTACAATTCGGATTACTTTCTGCGCCAAAACCATTTCCGGTATTAACCGCTACTGTCCATTTGTACGTTGTTCCGTAAAATAAACCCGTTACGTTAGAGAACGTAATAATGCGCGAACTCTGCGTACGTTGTGCAACCACAGCATTTGAAATATTATCGTAAAAAGTAAAACGGTAGCTGATGGCATTGGCAACATACGAAGCATAAACACTGCTTGCAAAACGGGTGAATGTTAATCCGCAAGGAACCGTTGCCGTAGCACACGTAATCACGTTGATATTGGCTGTTGCAGAAGCCGTACAACCAGCCACATCCGTCCCAACAACAGTATATGTACCAGAAGATGCCGGTGTAAATGGAACGGCATTGGTAATACCACCTGACCAAGCATACGTTGATGCGCCGCTTGCCGTTAATGTGGCTTGCGTGCCATTGCAAACAATTCCGTTTGATGGATTAGAAGTTACCGTAATCGTTGGCGAATTGGCAACAATGATAGTTACCGTTGCTGTAAAGGTATTGAAGCATTCGTTGGTAATGGTACATGAATACGTTCCTACACCCAAACCTGTTGCTGTAGCCGAAGTTCCGCCGCTTGGCAACCAATTGTAGGTAAACGAATTTCCACCACTCGCAACAACCGTAGCGGTACCATTTGTAGCGGTTAAACAAGGAACATTAGTTTGTGAAGTTGTTGCACTTACCGTTCCGCATGGGATTGGTGCGAGCACACGCGCAAAACGATTTTTGCCCGTTCCATCATAGCTGGTAAAATCACCACCAATAAGCACTTTGCCATCGGCTTGAACAGCAACAGAATTGAGTAATGTTGTTGAACCAGTACCCGGATTAAACGAAGCATCAAGAGAACCATTGGTCAATACGCAAGCCAAGAAATTGCGTCCTGTTCCGTTGTAAGAAGTGAATTGCCCACCGATAATAATTTTGCCATCGCTCTCGAGAGCCGAACTGAAAATAGTATTGTTTGCGCCTGTTCCCGGATTGAATGTATTATCAATTGTTCCATCGGTATTCAGGCGAGCAATTTTACTGCGCGCTGTTCCATTGTAATTATTAAATGCACCCACAAGAATTGCCTTTCCATCTGCTTGCAACAAAATATTGTGAACGTTTCCATCGCACGAAGTACCAACGGGGTAAGTATTGTCTTGGTTTCCATTGGCATCAATACGGAGAAAACGATTTACAGCAATACCATTGTAGCTGGTAAAAAATCCGCCCACAAGCATTTTCCCATCACTTTGAATTGCAATGCTGTAAACACCATTGTTGGCGCGCGAACCCGTTGTAAACGTAGCATCCGTTGAACCATCTGTATTTAAACGCAGAATACGATCATTGCCCGTATTGTTAAAGCTCGTAAATAAACCGCCAACCACATGTTTGCCATCGCTCTGAATGGCAATTGTATAAACCGTATTGTTTGCACCACTTGTAGGCGTATTGCTATATGTTCCATCCAATGTGCCATTGGTATTGAGTCGTGCAATACGCGAACGCAATGAACCATTGTAACTAGAAAATCCGCCGCCAATCACCACTTTACCATCCGCTTGCAAGGCAACGGCATATACCGGACCATTGCAGCCCGTTCCAACATTGAACGAACCGTCGAGCGAACCATCGGCATTCAAACGCGCAATATAATTTGAGGAAACACCATTATAAATTGTAAAATCGCCGCCAATAAGAATTTTTCCGTCTGGCTGAACAACACTCGCACGAATCAATCCGTTTGCACCTGTTCCCGGATTCATCGTCAAGTCCACACTTCCGTTTGCATTTAGCCGAACAATGCGGCCACGTCCAGTAACATTGAAATACGTAAACGTACCACCAACGATAACCTTACCATCTGTTTGCAAACTCAACGTATAAACTGGATTTCCGCCACCACTTCCTACATCAAACGACGTATCCCATGTACCATCGGTATTGAGGCGAATGATGCGGTTGATGCCCACATTATTATAGAATGTTTGATCGCCACCAAAAATCACTTTGCCATCAGGCTGAATGATACAAGCACGAACCGGAAAATTTGCGCCCGTTCCAACAGTATAAGTTGCATCAAGAGTTCCATTGGTATTTAAGCGCGCAATACGATTAATAGCTGTTCCATTGTATGAAGTAAAACCACCTGCAATAACCACTTTGCCGTCGCTTTGCAAAACACAAGCATTGACACTCACATTGGCGCCCGTTCCAGGCGTAAACGAAGCATCGAGTGCTCCCGTGGTAGTGATACGCGCCATACGCACACGCGCTGTTCCGTTGTAGGTCGTGAAATTTCCACCGATCACAATATTGCCATCTGTCTGAACAGCAATTGCATAAACGATATTATTGGCCGCAGTACCCGGCGCAAAACTTACGTCAAGCGTTCCGTCTGTATTTAAACGTGCTACGCGGTTGCGTCCTGTACCATTATATGTTGTAAAATCGCCGCCGATGAGTATTTTCCCATCGGATTGTAAAACGATTGTACGGATCGCATTGTTTGCGGCAGTACCTGCTGTAAAACTAGGGTCAATTGTTCCATCCGTATTCAAGCGTACAATACGATTTCTGGTGCTTCCATTGAAACTGGTAAAATCGCCACCCACGAGGATTTTTCCGTCAGGCTGAACAACAATCGCTCGAACTAAGTTATCCGCAGCCGTTCCGGTTGTAAAACTCGCATCAGGCGAACCATCGCTATTGACACGCAAAATGCGGTTGTAGGCAACGCCATTGTAGTTCAGAAAACTACCACCGAGGATGATTTTCCCATCGGCCTGAACTGCTGTTCCAAGCACATTGTTATCAGCGCCATCGCCATTGCCAAGGCCGCCGTCGAAGGTATTGAAAGATGCATCAATTGCACCAGATTGCGCTTGGAGATTAGCTCCGAAAAGGAGACAAAAAAGCGCAATGAAAGGAATGTATTTTTTGTACATGATATGCGTATTTGGGTCAAATCTGGGGCTTGGTGCAAAATTAGGTCTTTTAAATGATAGCGCAGCTTACCAAAAACCAGACCAAATCATCCACACTCAAGCACAATCATGTACGATAAAGAGGCAAAAAAGGTTTTGAAATGTTATCCTTTTCGTTTCTTCTTTCCCGCAACAAGCTCTTTTAGGGCCAGATCAATGCCCGGACTCCAGAATTGCCAGCCCAACCAGCTATCGGCAAGCATAAAATAAGGAAGCACTTTGCCGTTATGGCTAAACGCCTTTTTGTCGTCATCTGTTAAAAAAACAACGTAGGCATTATTGGCCATTAGCGCATTTCCTTGTTGTGTGTCGGTATTTGGATCAACAGTATTTTGAATGCCTTGCACGGCAATGGTATCGCCCGTATGCAGGGTTTTACTTTTATAAACCGACTCAACGACACAGCGCACAGGACCAAATTCGGGCGCATTGGCTTGTTTTGCCAGCCCAGCCGTTTGAATGACGCGGACTACCAGTACATGGTCTGACGATTTAAACAGTTTTTTAAACTGTGTTGTTTGTTGTGCTTGCGCGGAAGCTGCAAGCAGGAGGAGGAAAAAAGTGATGTAGCGCATAAAATGGTTCTTGGTACAATTTTACAACAATACAGGCAAGGGCCGTGCCGTTTTTTAAAAACCAAGAACAAATCGGCCTTTGGCCAAATCGCAAGTTGAGCCATAAAAACTCAACAAGTCCTTTATCTTTGCTTCATGAATATGCGCTCCTATTTCGTTAGTTTATTTTTCGTGAGTTGTTGCTCCGTGCTCGTTTTTTCTTCATGTGGCGAAGATGATGATGAAAGCGGAACGCCCAAACCGCGCGGATATTTTCGGGTTGCATTCCCAGAGAAAAAATATGTCGCGTACAACGAAGATTGTCCCTATTCCTTTGAAATCCCAGACTATTCTAAAATGAACCAAAGCCGAAAAGGGCAAGCGCAACCTTGTTGGAAAGATTGGGAATTTCCACAATTCAATGCTACTGTTCACTTAAGCTATATTCCCATCCAACACGATAGCGATCTGACGCATGCTGTCAATTCGAGTTGGGAACTGATTGAGAAACATGGAAAAGTATCGTCTGGTATGCGCGACTCAATCATCATGCGTAAAAAAAACAGGGTTTATGGTGTAGTTGTGAAATTGGGTGGCAATGCGGCTTCACAGATGCAATTCTTCCTCACCGATAGCAGCCATCATTTTATGCGTGGCGCGCTTTATTTCTTTGCACCGCCTAACAAAGATTCGCTTCGCCCTATGCTCGATTTTATTGCAACCGATATTTACAAAATGGCGGAAACGTTGAAATGGAAATACCCGACAGACTCATTTGTTGTGCCCATAGTAGATGAATCAGAAGCCGAACGCCGAGAAGACCTCGATCGACCGTATATCAATATTGGAGACAAATAATTTTACGTTGTGAGAATCGCAATCATTGGTGGCGGTGCAGCCGGAACACTTTTCGTAGCAAATTGGCTAAAGCGCGCATCGTCAACAGACGAACTCATTTGGATGGAGCAATCTGGCAATTTTGGTGCGGGTCTTGCTTATAGCGAAGCGAATCAGGATTACCACATACTCAATGTGCGTGCGGGGCAAATGCATGCATACACAGACGATCCGAATCATTTTTTGCGGTGGATGAATGGCAATGGTTTTCCGTGCAATCCAGAAGATTTTATTGCGCGGAAATTATATGGTCGCTACCTCAAAGCGATTGCGGATAAATGTTTGACCGATTCGCGTGTGCAAGGCTTTACGCAGGAAGTCATTAGCCTTTCGGAGAAAAATCAAGCTTGGGAAATCAAACTAATTGATACAACAATTATTTCTTGCGATTCGATTATTCTTGCAACGGGCAATTTACTCCCCGCCCGCCCCACCGCACTTCCGCCCGCACTCAACAACCATCCCGCATACCAACGCAATCCCTGGCACTACAACACACCTACAAATCCAGACGCAACTATTTTATTGCTTGGCGCAGGATTAACCATGATCGATCAGCTACTTCACCTGCAAGCAATTGAACACCGCGGAAAAATTATTTCGCTCTCGCCACACGGATTTTTACCCCTTGCGCATCCTACCTTCCCGCAAAAATGGCCGCTCGACGAATCGCTGATGCTTGCACATCGAAGTCCGCTTGAATGGCTGCGTTTTTTCAGGGAGCAAATTCAAAAAGCTCAAGCAGGAAAATACGATGTATTTGCTGTGGCTGATGCGTTTCGCCCGTATGTGCAAACCATTTGGCAAAGTTGGAATAAAACTGAACACGAAGCATTTCGCCAACATTTGCGGCATCGTTGGGCGCAACTGCGACACCGTTTGCCCATGAAGGTTGCTAAAAAAATAGATGTCTTAAAAAATTCCGGACAATTAGAAATTCATGCCGGACGCTTGCTCGAAGTGACGAACGAAGGCGAACGATTGCGTGTGCGTTGGCAGGTGCGTGGAACAGGTGAAATAAAAGCAATGGATGTCGATTTGCTAGTGAATTGCACAGGACCATCTTCGCGTTTTGAATCGGACGGAAGTGTGTTACTAAAAAATCTATTGGCAGAAAATATACTTATCCAAGATGCTGAACAACTTGGTTTTGCGGCCTTGCCATCGGGCGCATTGAAAAAACCGGATGGCAATTCATACACTCATGCGTTTGCGCTGGGCAATTTGCTTCGCGGTACGTTGTGGGAAATTACAGCCGTTCCAGATATACGCAAGCATATCGGACAAGTGCTCGATTTGCTCTTGGCGAAATGAGTTTTCAAAATCTTCGTCCTTTTCAGACAGTATTTTTTCGGTAACTTCGGGCTTCATTCAATTCATTATGAAAAAGCTTGTTCTCCTTTTCGTTTTATGCGCGTTGACTTTGCGCTTGAGTGCGCAAACAGAAACCTATTCGCGTGTGCGTATCTACACCGATCGCGCGGGCATTGCGCGTATGGCCGCTGCCGGACTTCCGGTCGATCATGGTGAGTTTCGTCCGGGATATTGCCTAACAACCGAACTTTCGGCATCAGAAATTCTTCAAGTAGCGCAACTCGGTTTTGAGTTTGATGTTTTAATTCCTGATCTCAAAGCATACTACGCCACGCAAAATCAAAACAATGAGCGTAGTGGCAATCCACAAGAATCGACACAGGCCGTAAGTTGCGTTACAGCACCCACTTTTGTAACGCCTACAAATTTTACATTGGGATCGATGGGCGGTTTCTTTACGCTCAACGAAATTTATTTTCACCTCGATAACATGGCGCAATTGTATCCCAATTTGATCAAGCCACGTGTTGCCATCGATAGTTCAAACACAACGCCGGAAGGTCGTTTTGTGTATTACTTGAAAATTTCTGACAATCCGAATGTGGATGAAACCGAACCTGAAATGTTGTACACGGCTGTGCATCATGCGCGCGAGCCTGCGGGTGTTTCGCAGTTGATTATGTACATGTATTACTTGCTCGAAAATTATGCGACCAATCCCGAAATTCAATACTTGGTCAACAACACCGAATTATATTTTATTCCTTGCGTCAATCCTGACGGCTATTTTTACAACGAAACAACCGATCCCAATGGTGGCGGCATGTGGCGTAAAAACCGAAAAGATAATCAAGATGGAACGTATGGCATCGACTTGAATCGTAATTACGGTTATAATTTCGGTTTCGATAATCAAGGCTCATCGCCCAATACGTTTGCTGATACATACCGAGGACCATCCAGTTTTTCTGAGCCTGAAACGCAACAAGTAAAACTTCTTTGCGAACAACATCAATTTCGCATTGCCATCAATTACCACACGTATAGCAATTTATTAATTTGCCCTTGGGGCTATCAGGCGCAAACTTTTACACCTGATGCACCAACGTATAATGCTTGGGGCGCATTGCTGACAAAGGACAACAAATATGCATTTGGCACACCCGACCAAACAGTTGGTTATACGGCAAATGGTTCGTCTGACGACTGGATGTATGGCGAACAAAATTCGAAACCGAAAATTATGGCCATGACACCAGAAGCAGGTGATCAGGCAGACGGTTTTTGGCCAGCGCAAAATCGCATCATCGATATTTGTAAACTCAATTTACCGATGGATTTGTATGCTGCGCATCTCTTGCTTGCATTTGCAACAACGAAAGATACCGAGCGTCGTTTTCTGGCAAACGTTAATGGATATTTGAATTACGATGTACAACGTTTGGGTTTGGATAGCCCCGCGACTTACACCGTTTCGATTGTGCCTTTATCGCCGTGGATGACTTCGGTTGGTGCGCCTAGAACCTATACGTCGTTGAGTATATTGCAAACCGTTTCTGACTCGATCAGTTACACCTTGAATCCTGCAACACCAATTGGAACAGCACTTCCATACATCATACAAATCGGAAACGGAAATTATACTTGGAGCGATACGGTAACCAAAATTTATGGTGTTCCTACGATTTTGTTTGCAAGCAATGGATCTGCGCTGACAGGATGGACATCCAACACGTGGAACACCACAACAAGTTCTTTTGTATCTGGTCCTTCGTCGATTACGGATAGCCCGAATGGCAATTATAATTCCAATGCCAATACACGCATTACCATGACCTCGCCTGTAAATCTGGCAAATGTTTCTGCAGCGCAATTGAGTTTTTACACACGCTTTGAACTTGAACCGGGATATGATTTTGCACAGGTTCAGGTCTCAAATGACAATGGCAACACATGGAATGCCTTGTGTGGTAAGTACACAACAAACAACAACAATCTAGATCAGGGATTTCCAACTTATACGGGCGTTCAAAGCGCGTGGGTCAAAGAAGAAATGTCGTTAGACGATTACCTCGGACAATCTATTTTGGTGCGTTTTCGTTTAGGTGCCGATTTTGGGGTACAATTGGATGGTTTTTATTTCGACGATTTACTGCTCGAAGTACTTGATACAACAACTATTGGCCTTACAGAAATAACGAGTGGCATGCCTATCGGCCAAAACATGCCGAATCCGGCTGATGGCTATACTTACATTGATTGTGGCCGCCCAGCAGTTAGCGGAACGCTTGAAATTATTGATGCGTATGGAAAATTAATTTTGGCGGAAAACATTGCCGAAGGCACTTCATCTTATCTGCTAAACACGGCAACGCTTGCGGTTGGGGTGTATTACTACCGTTGTGTTTTTGCCAATGGCGATGTTTCGGAAGTACGGAAGATGAGTGTGGTTCGTTAGAGGTTGGATCATTTTTTTGAAACACTTGTTTTCATCAACACCGCAAACTGCACTCCAAAAATCAAGTGCACTAAAATCAAATGCAGGGGTTGTACAAACGCTGGAATAGAAAAATTGTGCATAAAGACACCAACACCATATTCGGCAACAATCAAAATCAATAAGGCGTAGCATAGCTTGCGCAGATTGCCAACCGGTTTTGTTTTGCGAAGCAAATAAAACAAGGCTATTGTATAAAGCACAGTAAGCATAGCCATGATTTGATGTATGAGGTACTTCCCATCCAGTTGACCAATCCAACTTTCGCGCGACGCCGATTCGCCTGCCGCTGCATGAATCGTATCAATTTGTTGACGCACCATGACCCCAACAAGTATTTGCGTTATCGTCAATACAAGCGCAACAACAACACCCAACTTCAAAACGTTAGAAATTTCATGCCTCGATTCGGCAAAAAACCGTTTGCGTATGCGTTGCTGTACAAAAATGATAATGGCCACCATAATCATGGCACTAAACATGTGCATCGAAATGGTTAAAGGTTTCAAATTGGTATCTACAACTACTTTTCCCAACCAACCCACAAAGGCCAACACAAAAATTCCGAATACCAACAAAAGCGACGTGAGCATATCTTTTTTGAAACGAAATAAACTCAAGCCCAATAAAACAAGTGTAGCAAATGCACTCAATGCGCCTAACAAGCGATTGATGTATTCAATCCATGTTTGCTTGACAATAAATTTTGCATAATTGTGTTGTGGGTATTTTTCCCAATTACTTCGCTCAAAATTTTCGCCCGAAATAAAATCTGCTTTTGCGCGCCACAACGTATCATTCACAATGATCAAGCGGCCCTTGCCATATTCTTCTTGCTTTTGGAAATACACTTCGGTTGGATCGGTTGGTGGAATAAAAAACCCAAAACATTTTGGCCAATCGGGACAACCCATGCCTGAACCAGTAGCGCGAACCACCGAGCCGGCAAGAATAACCAAATACAAAGAAATTAATGTGAAGGTGGCAAAACGTAAGAAAAAACGTTCACTCTGGAGAAATTGAATCAGCGGTTTCACGAAGCAAAATTAAGCACTTTTACCCGCTTCTGGTTTGTATTTCAATCAATCGTTGGCAACGACCATTTTTTCATAACCGCAATCACCCGAATGGCGATGATTACACAGACACTCAACACTCCATTAAACGTACTGTTTACCTGAAAAAAATCGAGTCCAACATACAACAAAGCGCCCGCCAAACAAGCCGTTGCATAGATCTCTTTGCGGAAAATAAGTGGAATCTCATTGATCAAGGTATCGCGAATAACGCCTCCAAATACAGCCGAAAACATACCTAAAACAACAGCCGCTAATGGATTAACACCATAAGCCAAAGCTTTCTGCAAACCAATAATGGTGTAAACACCAATCCCAATAGTATCGAAAATAAAAAGTGTACGCCGAATTTTAATCAACCATTTTTGGAAAATCACCGACAGCGAAACGCCGCCCACAATCGCATACATATAATTGATGTCGTTGATCCAAACCAAAGGACGTGCACCTAGAATAATATCGCGAAGGCTTCCTCCTCCGATCGCCGTGATGAATCCCGTAAAAGCTACTCCAAAAAAATCTTTGTGCATTTGCCGATCGGTCGCTGCAAGTGCGCCAGACATGGCAAACATCGTTACGGCAAAAAGTTCTACACCGTCAGGAAGTACAATCATTTTACTCGGGATTCAAAACTGTAATTGGTACAACTGATTTCCCTTGGTCATTCATCAACACCAACACATAATTTCCAGCATCCAACGCCTCCAAGCGCATACTTGTTTGCCCTGCCATTACCGTATGCTGTTGTACAACACGTCCTTGCATATCGGTTACCCACAACACACGCGATGTGGATTGAAACGGGATGTTTACCGTTAGTTGTCCATTGCTCGGATTCGGAAAAACAGAAAAGGCTGCACCTGTATTTGATTCTTGAACAGCCGTCATATTAACAAACTGACAAATCGTATCGGCAAAACAACCATTTGATGCAATCAAACAAATTGTATAAGGTGGATTGCTCGTATAATTGATTACTTGAGTCGATACGCCTGGTACAAAACCGTTCACACCATCGTCCCACATAAATTCATTTGCGTTTGTACTTGTGCTCATTACCGTAACCTGGTTGTTTCCACTAATCCATCCGGTAAACGCTGCTTGCGGATAATTGATGAGCGTGTTCCATGTAGCGAGGCTATCGAGTACAATTTGTCCTCCAATATTTTGAAGCAGTTGCGCTTCCTGCAAAGGCAATCCGGCTGTATAGGAAAAGCCTGCTGGACTGCGTTTATAGATGGTTGCATAAAATACACAAGCCGCCAAATACGAGCCGTGCAAACTTGGATGACTTCCATCCGAAGAAAATAAATCAAACACCGCATTTTGGGCAATAACTTCCTGCCAAGCCGCCCCAACAGGCGCAACAACTGCATGATTATCGTAACCCATTTGCAAATAACGTCCGCGCAATTGTTGTTGCATACCTAAATAAGTACATACTGGCGGGTAGTTTTGGCAATTGGATGCATCGCCGTATTTACGTCCCCAAGTCATGAAGAAACCGGTCTGTGTACACGAATCGTTTGCTTGAACCAAACTATCAAGTATATGCGCATACGGGAAAACATTTTGTTGCACATAAGGCGTATCGAGCGATGGTTCTTGGCTTTGTGCTTGTATAAACACATAATCCCAAGGCTGTTGATTAATTTTCGCCAATGAGTTAGCATCTTGCGAATGCATTTGCAAGGTGTAACCGCCCGGCGTATTGGAATCGTATTGAATAGAATCGCCATTCGAGAGGGCAAGCTGATAAACCAAATCGGGCAAATTGTTTGCTCCGGTATAACTATTCCCCAAAAAAAGCACCTGCATGGTTTGAGCTTGGGCAAGAGCAAAGCCAAACAAACTCATCAGTAACGTTGTAACGATTCTATTTTTCATGATAATCTGTTTTTTGAGCATTTATTATAAATAGGTTAATGACCGCTAAATCATCTTTCCTACTCATTTTGAGGTCATAAAATTACCGAAAAAGAGATGCCACGAGATTAATTCTCGGTTTTTATCGCTGATTTTTAGTCAACTAGACAACAAATCCAACCATTCATCGGCAAATAACACGCCTTAACATAGGCTTAACATTAACAGCACATAGACTTCATGTTAAGTGATTTGTTTTGCAGCGTTAATTTTTCATCACCAACACATCAATATAAGCTCAAACATGTTTCAAGCAACTGTAAAGTTCTTTCTTGCGATTTCCTTGCTCATCGGCTCAACTGCTTTTGCGCAACAAGATACAGCAGCCAAAAAAGTAGTACCAACAACCAAGAAAGAACATTGGTACGATAAACTGAGCATTCGCGGATATACGCAGGTGCGCTACAATCGCTTGTTTGAAACGAACGATAAATTAAAGTTCGATCAAGATAAAGGTGTTGGTAAAAGTGGTGGATTCTTTATCCGTCGTTCGCGGATTATTTTGAGTGGTGATGTTCACCCGCACGTATTTGTGTATTTGCAATCTGACATGGCTTCGACCAGTTCGA
>JAAFIA010000006.1:88509-92919 GCA_013298545.1 Bacteroidota bacterium
GCTCAGAATTTCTTGCAAATCCGCGATTGTTATGCTGATTTATATGTTGACACAGCAAAAGTTTTTCGTTTCCGCGTAGGTTGGAGCAAAGTTCCTTTCGGTTACGAAAACATGCAATCGAGCCAAAACCGTTTGCCCATCGACCGTTCGGAAGGTTTAAACTCTGCTACACCCAGTGAGCGTGATTTGGGTGCGGTATTTTATTGGACACCACGTGTTGCCCAAAAACGTTACCAATACATTGGCGATAAAGGATTGAAAGGTTCGAACAATTATGGTGTTTTTGGAATTGGTTTGTTCAATGGACAAGGTTTGAATCGTGTAGAGACTAATGATAATTTGCATGCGTATGCACGTTTATCATGGCCATTTCAATTCAAAAAACAAATTTTAGAAGTGGGTGTTTGCGGTTACACGGGCATGTACACGTTTGAAAAAGGAACAATCAGTAGTGGTGTAAAAGCAAATTCTACATCAACCTATGTTGACAAGCGTGTAGCCGTTACCATTGCTTTAGCGCCACAGCCATTTGGTATCTTGGCTGAGTTCAATACTGGAAAAACACCGACGTATCAGGCATTCAACGATAGCATTGGTACGAATAATTTGGTGGGTGGTTTTGTTACCTTATTCTATAAGTACGATTTTAAAATGGGCAATTACAACCGCACCATCATTCCTTTTGTACGCGGCCAATACTACGAAGGTGGTTACAAAGCAGTACAAGATGCACGTTTCGGAAAAATCAACGAATGGGAAGGCGGCATTGAATTCCAAATCTACAAAGCCTTAGAAATTACGGCTGCTTGGAACTATTCGATCCGTCATTTCGAGGATAAATCAAACGAAAACAATACGCAAACCGGACAAATGTTGCGTTTGCAAGTGCAATTCAACTATTAACATTAACCCCGAAGTTCATAACATTGGCTTAACATTGAAAAGAGCCAGTTCGGGTACTTTTGCTTCACAAAAACAAAACACAATACACATGGGATTTCTCAGTTTCCTTACTCCTCGCGACAAAAAATTCTTCCCGCTTTTCGAACAAGCGACCGAAAACTTGGTGAAGACTTCCAATAAACTGGTTGAAATGGTCAATTCTTCTTCGCCTGAAAAACGCAAGGAACTGATCAAAGAAATTGAACAACTCGAACACATGGGCGATAACATCACGCACATGATTTT
This sequence comes from Bacteroidota bacterium, assembly GCA_013298545.1. Taxonomy (GTDB): domain Bacteria; phylum Bacteroidota; class Bacteroidia; order Palsa-965; family Palsa-965. Next base: position 89,698 of record JAAFIA010000006.1, read on the forward strand.
TAGTGAACTTGGTCGTAATTTCATCACGCCATTTGACCGCGAAGATATTCATGCACTCGCCTCTGCTTTGGATGATGTTGTGGATTTCATCCACGGTTCTGCGAAACGCATTGAGTTATACAAAATCACAAGTATTCCTGATTCTATTGCCAAACTTGCAGAATTGACACAAAAAGGTGCCGTTGCACTAAACGTAGCTGTTCACGGTTTGCGCGATATGAAAGATACGGATGTGATCAAAGAGGCTTGTGTTCAAGTCAACAGCCTTGAAAATCATGCTGACGATATTTTCAATTTGGCCATTGCACGTTTGTTCGAAGAAGAAAAAGATGCGATCCAGATTATCAAAATCAAGGAAGTTCTTGCGGCGCTTGAAACAGCTACCGACAAATGTGAAGACGCAGCAAATACTGTTCAGTCAATCCTTGTTAAATACGCCTAAGGGCAAAATCGGAATTGGTACTACGTTCCATGTTTCACAGCCCTGATCGCACATGACACTACTCGTAATCATTATCATACTTGCGTTAATATTTGACTACATCAATGGTTTTCACGATGCAGCAAACTCAATCGCAACAGTTGTTTCCACTAAAGTACTCACACCTTTTCAGGCTGTACTTTGGGCGGCGCTTTTCAACTTCGTAGCCTTCTTTATTTTCAAAGATCACGGTGTTGCCAATACCATTGCCAAAACAGTTAAACCAGATTTTGTAACGCTTCCGGTAATTTTCTCTGGATTGATTGCTGCGATTTTCTGGAACTTGCTTACTTGGTGGTATGGCATTCCTTCGTCTTCTTCGCACACCCTCATTGGTGGCTTTGCTGGAGCAGCGATTGCGCATGCGGGTTTCAACGCCATTGATTCTGCACCTGTAATCAAAACTGCAAGTTTCATCTTACTTGCTCCGCTTGTAGGTATGCTCATGGCATACATCATTTCGCTTTGGTTTCTCAATTCGTTCCGAAAAGGCATTGCACCAAAAATCATCTCAGTAGTTATTGTAACACTATTTGGATGGCTTGTAGTCGCTAATCTTGTTGGACATCCTGATGTTTCTAAAATTAAAGGGGAAGAAAAGAAAGCAAAGTTTGCAGACGTAGAACACAAAACCGTTTCTGTCTCTGTTTATGATGTTTCGGAAGCTGATGTTGTCAAGAAATGGAAAGCCGTTCTCGAAGCCAATCAAGGAAAAGTTTCTGGCGAAAACGAAATGCTTGCCGAAGGTGTTGTGATCAAAGAATTTGGCGATCAACCGGTAACCATCTATTCGAAAATTGCGAAAGAGAAAGATTTCAAAATCAAATTGCACTTGGGTATTGTTTCTGCCGATAGTGTTTGGCTCAATAAAAAATCGGATAGTGCCCGTTTTGTTGCTGCAGCAGATTACCTCGTAAAATTTGCAACAAACACAACCAAGGAATCACCTATCCGTTATGGCTACGCATTTATTTCAGGCTCTAACTTCAAATGGTTTTTAATCTTCTCGATCATTTTCATCATCGGTGTATTCACCATGTTCTTGAGTAGCCTCAACCATTACCAATCAACAGCGTGGTTCAAGCGTTTTCAGTTGTTGTCATCCGCTATTTTCTCTGTGGGGCATGGCGGTAACGATGCACAAAAAGTAATGGGTATCATTTCAGCTGCATTGATTTCTTATGGCACCATTGGCGATATTAAGGATATGCCAAACTGGGTTCCGCTTACTTGCTATGCAGCCATTGCGTTAGGTACCATGAGTGGTGGATGGAAAATTATCAAGACCATGGGAACACGCATTACAAAGGTTACACCATTTGAAGGTGTAGCTGCTGAAACTGCGGGTGCGGTAACACTCTTCTTGACCGAGAACCTGAAAATTCCGGTAAGTACAACACATACCATTACGGGTGCAATCATCGGCGTTGGCGCAACAAAACGATTGAGTGCTGTGCGCTGGGGCGTTACCATCAATCTGCTCTGGGCTTGGATTCTAACCATTCCTGTATCAGGAGCAATTGGCGCACTTGTTTACTACATCACAAGCGCATTCTAAATTTTTATCCTTGATAAAAAAACCGTCAGCAAGTCTGACGGTTTTTTTATGCAATTTAATTCAAATAATTCTGCAAATTCGCAGCATGTCTGCTCTTCACGAAACATTACGAAAGACAATTGCTACTGTCCGATCTAACGAGTTTGAGACGGTGGCCCTTGCTGTTTTTCGGTATCAAGCGCAGGCAAATCCGGTTTATCAAGAATATATCCATCGCCTTCGTATCAATCCTGATGATGTAACCGAAATACAACAAATTCCTTTTTTGCCAATTGAGTTTTTTAAAACACATGCGGTTTATGCATCCGATAAACCTGCCGAAATTACATTTACGAGTAGTGGAACAACGGGCCAACAAGTATCGCGGCATGCTGTTGCCGATTTGAGTTTATACCGCGATTGTTTTTTTGATGGATTTGAGCGCGCTTATGGCTTGCTATGTTTTCAGCGTCCGATTTTGGCTTTGCTTCCTAACTATTTAGAACGCGAAGGATCATCGTTAGTATATATGATTCAAGAAATTATTGCGCGAGGAAATAATCCCGATTCGGGCTTTTATTTGCATGATTTAAACGCACTCCACAAAAAGAGTGTACAGCTCACACGGCAAGAAAAATCGCATTTCATTATTGGTGTTACGTATGCTTTGCTCGATTTAGCCGAGCAATTTCCCGAAGCCCTTCCATATTCCATCATCATGGAAACAGGCGGCATGAAAGGGAAGCGCAAAGAACTTGTGCGTGCTGAATTACATTCCACCTTAAAAAGTGCATTTCGTACAGGACACATCCATTCGGAATATGGCATGACGGAATTGCTTTCTCAGGCGTATTCTTTTGGCGATGGGCTTTTTATGCCTGCGCGCACCATGCGTGTTCTCATCCGTGAAATGAATGATCCGTTTGCATTTGCGTCTTTGGGAAAAACGGGTGGTGTGAATATTATTGATCTCGGAAATTTATACAGTTGCAGTTTTATCGCGACTTCCGATCTGGGAAAATTGCACGAAAATAATGCGTTTGAAATTCTCGGACGCTTCGACAACAGCGATGTGCGTGGGTGTAACCTGATGGTAAATTAAAACGGGAATTGATGCCTTTTGAATTTTCTTGTGGAATTTAAACTCGCTACGCTCGTTTTTTTTAGACATGAGACTAGAGACGTGAGACATGAGACTGCCTAG
>JAAFIA010000060.1 GCA_013298545.1 Bacteroidota bacterium
GAGTTTTTTTACCGCAACGATTTTTTTACTGCAAAGAGCGCATTTTTTTAACCGCAAAGACCGCAAAGTTTTTCGCAAAGACCGCAGAGTTTTTTTACCGCAACGATTTTTTTACTGCAAAGACCGCAAAGTTTTTTTTACCGCAACGATTTTTCAAGCTACTTGCTTGGCATTCTTTGTGGTTACTTTTTTCAGGAGATTTTTTAGAGTGCTTCCGCAACGACTTCATTCACACCAGGAACCATGCGTTTCAACAAGGCTTCAATGCCGCTCTTTAATGTTACGGTTGATGATGGACAGCCGCTGCACGATCCTTTCAATTGTACAGTAACAACACCATCCTGAAACGAACTGAATGTAATCAATCCGCCATCTTGCTCTACTGCGGGACGAATGTATTCTTCGAGTACTTCAATGATTTTATGCTCTGTTTCGCTTTGTGGTGCGGCGTGTTCGGTAAAAACCGTTGTGGTTTGTTTGAAACTACTATCGGTATGCACTTCTTGTTTCGGCAAATTTTCGATTACGGGAAGTTTTTTATTCATGTAATCTTTCAGGAACTCGCGCAAGTCAAGCGTTACATCGTCCCAACTTACAATATCGGATTTGTTGATGGTGATGAAATTGGCGTTGACAAACACACTTTTCACAAACGGAAACTGAAACAATTTGGCCGGAAGTGGTGCGCCTTCGGTTTCGGCAACAGAATAATATTGTGCGGTTGCGCCTTCGGCAATGAGCATTTTATTGGCCACAAATTTCATGGATGAAGGATTGGGCGTGCTTTCGGCGTAAAATATGACGGGAACAGAAGTGATTTCCATGGTGGATGAATTTGGTACAAAGGTAAGCCTGAAAAAGCAACGAAAACGGAAGAAAGCATCTATTTTTGTGCAAATCATTCTGCAACGAAATTTTTCTGCTCAATTAAGTACAAATCGCCTGTGGCACGACAAACAGATTTCCTCCTCATTGGTTCGGGTATTGCCGGACTTACGTTTGCTTTGAAAGTTGCCGAACACGGCAAGGTTTTGATGATTACCAAAGCCAGTGAAGACGAATCAAACACCAAATATGCACAAGGTGGCATTGCCGCCGTAATGGTGAAAACCGATTCGTTTGAAAAACACATTCAAGATACTTTAATTGCGGGCGATGGCTTGTGCAACGAAGAAGTGGTGCGCATGGTGATTACCGAATCGACGGAGCGTGTGATGGAGTTGGCTTCGTGGGGCGCGGAGTTTGATCGCAAGCCTGACGGGAATTACGATTTGGTGCGCGAAGGTGGCCATTCCGAACATCGTATTTTGCATCACAAAGACATTACCGGATTTGAAATTGAACGGGCTTTGCTCGAGCGTGTGAATGCGCACCCGAACATCGAAATTCTCGATCATCATTTTGCGGTGGATATCATTACACAACACCATTTGGGTATTGAAGTGAATAGCCGCACGCCAGACATCACGTGTTATGGGGCGTATGTGTTTGATACGCGCACGGGAAATGTGGAAACGGTGTTGGCGAAAGTTACGCTCATGGCGACTGGCGGTGCGGGACATGTGTATGCGACCACTACCAATCCAACGATTGCAACGGGCGATGGCATTGCGATGGTTTACCGTGCGAAGGGGCGGGTAGAGAACATGGAATTTTTTCAGTTTCATCCCACATCGCTTTACAATCCGGGATCGCATCCTTCGTTTTTGATCACGGAGGCTATGCGCGGGCATGGTGGTATTTTGCGCACACGCGATGGCAAAGAGTTTATGGAAAAATACGATGCGCGAAAATCACTCGCCCCACGCGATATTGTGGCGCGTGCCATTGACAATGAAATGAAATTGCGCGGCGATGATTTTGTGTATCTCGATTGTACACATTTAGAGGCCAAAAGTTTGATCGAACATTTTCCAAACATTTACCAAAAGTGTTTAAGCATCGGTATTGATTTCACGAAAGATTTTATTCCAGTTGTTCCTGCTGCGCATTATTTGTGTGGCGGAATTTATGTGGATATGAACGGACGTAGCAGCATTCAACATTTGTATGCTGTGGGCGAATGTTCCTGCACAGGTTTGCATGGCGCCAATCGTCTTGCCTCAAATTCGTTGCTCGAAGCGGTGGTGTATGCGCATACGGCAAGTGTCGATGCGATTGCACAAATTCCGGCGATTACATTTCAAGCAAATATTCCTGATTGGGATGCTGAAGGAACAGCATCGCCCGAAGAGATGGTGCTTATCACACAAAGTTTGCGCGAAGTGCAAGCGATCATGAGCAATTATGTGGGCATTGTACGTTCTAATTTACGTTTGCAACGCGCGATGGATCGTCTTGAAATTTTGTGGTTAGAAAATGAGGCCTTGTACAAACGCACCACAGTTTCGCAACAGGTGTGTGAGCTGCGCAATATTATCAATGTGGCTTACATCATCATCAAGTACGCCACCGCGCGGAAAGAGAGTTGTGGATTGCATTATACGATTGATTATCCTTCTGATAAAAAAGATTGATTGCTTTAACTGTGGAATTTTGAATCTGAAACGTCTTTACGTTAAACAGATTCTTATGAACTACATGAAGTATATTTTGCTCGGTTTATTATTTCCTTTTGCCATGTTTGGGCAAGAAGGATTTCGTTTAATTGATAAAGCAGAAGAAAGATATAAAGCGGGAGATTATGTGCGCGCATTACTATTGTTAGATCGTGCAGCCGCAGAAGATTATGGGTTTTGTGGTAATGCCAGAATCGATGCAGATAATTCAATCGCAAAACTTCGTGCGAAAATTTATATGGATCAAAAGCAATACGATCTTGTTCGAAAAGTGGCCGATTCTTTGTGGTTTAATGATATGGATTCGCTCAAAATAGTAACCTATCAATTGGAAATTGGGAAGGATTCATTGAGCAATATGATCGATTCATCACTTGTTCACGCGTTTATTGATTTTCATTGTGCGGAAAATTGTTGGGCATACATTCCTCTGACGAATGGAAAAGATACGTTGTGTTTCAAGGTGAGCCGACAAATAGCTATACGCATGAGTTATCGAAGTATGACAGCAGAAGAAATGCTAAATTTGTGGAAAGCCGAATTTACAGGATCAAAAAAATATGGGTGGCTCAAACAAACTTAACCAAGTCAAATTAGAATATGGCAAACTCAAAACCCGAAAAGCAACGCTGCGGCTGGTGTACCTCCGATCCGCTTTATATGGATTACCATGATAACGAATGGGGAAAGCCTAACCACGATGATTTACATTTGTTTGAAATGATTAATCTCGAAGGGGCGCAGGCCGGATTGAGTTGGTTTACCGTTTTGGTGAAACGTGAAAATTATCGCAAAGCATTCGATCATTGGGATGCGAAAAAAATTGCGAAGTACGACGATAAGAAAATTGAAAAACTGATGCAAAATGAAGGCATCATTCGCAACCGCCTGAAAATTAATGCAACCATAGGCAATGCCAAAGCTTTTCTTGCGGTTCAGAAAGAATTTGGTTCGTTTGATAAATACATCTGGCAATTTGTAGGTGGAAAACCAATCGTCAATAGGTGGAAATCATTGAAAGATGTGCCTGCTCAAACCGAAGAGTCTGATACCATGAGTAAGGATTTGAAAAAACGCGGATTCAAATTTGTTGGCTCAACCATTTGCTATGCCTACATGCAAGCAACGGGCATGGTGAACGATCATGTGATGGATTGTTGGAAAAGGGCCTGATTAACACTTCTTGACACATTAATTCAAAAACTAGTCTTACCTTTGTAATGATGAAAGCCTTTTTTAAAACTACCCTGCCGCTTTTGCTGTGCCTTGTCATATTGCTGACAGGTGGTGGTTTTTCTTTGGGTAAAATGGCTTGTTCTAAAACAGGTGCTGTTGCTTTGCAGTTTGGGAATGCCGATGATTGCTGCGCGGAAACATTTGTTGAAACCGACGATTGTTGTGCCGTTGCTCCAGTAGATCAGCCTTGTTGCGATGAACCTTTGAAGACAAATGAACAAACGCTTGATGCTTCATGTTGCGAAATTTCGCCTGTTGCGCTTGTAAGCGATTTGTTTGAAGCTGGTTTTTCGTTTTCACTTGCCAAACCGAACGTGGAATACATGCCTGTTTTCGGATTGTTGCCGCGTGTTCCATCCACAATCCTTTCTTTTGCTGGAGTTGAAATTCCACATCCACCACCACTTGCGCCTAAAGAACGCTTGATTGAAATTTCCTCCTTTCGCATTTAAGGTAGAATGAACCATGCCGGAATGTTTCCGGAAAATTGCTCATGTTTCATTTTCAACCCTTCAAAAAATGCGATTACTACTCAGTTATATATTGCTTGCGTTGTTACTTCCAATTTCTGGCATGGCACAATTGCGTGGCGAGGTTCATGAAAAAAAATCGGGTGCAGCCATTCCCTTTGCCGTTGTGTTTTGGGAAAAATCAAAACAAGGAACACAAGCCGATGCATCAGGTCATTTTCAATTGGCTTGGCCCGATTCGCTGCCCGATGTTTTGCACATCAAACTCATTGGTTATACCGAAGTTCCTATTGCTTTTGATAAGCGCGCACCAACCTACATCAAGGTCGATTTAGAAAATGCCAATCTCGGCAAAGAAGTGGTGATTGAAGCCACCAAACCGGCGGCGCAATTTTCGTACATCGATCCACGTCCGGTAGAAATGCTCAATTCGCGCTCCTTGCTCAAAGCCGCATGTTGCAACCTTTCCGAGAGTTTTGAAACCAATCCTTCGGTTGATGCTGCTGTAACGGATGCGGTTTCGGGGGCGCGAAAAATTCAGTTGCTTGGACTTGATGGTGTTTACACACAAATACTCTTTGAAAACCTGCCGCTTATTCGTGGCCTTTCTTCTTCGTATGGTTTAAATTATGTTCCGGGATCGTGGGTCAATTCCATTCAGATTACCAAAGGAACAGGTTCGGTAGTGAATGGGTACGAATCTGTTTCAGGGCAATTAAACATCGCCTTGTTGCAACCTGCGGATGCGGATTATCGTTTGTTTGTGAATCTCTATGGCAGTCATCGTGGGCGATACGAAGCGAATGTTCATTTGGCGCAGAAGATGAAAAATAATTGGGGCACACTTTTATTGTTGCATGCCAGCCAATCGCAACAACGTTGGGATCAGAATAGCGATGGTTTTTTGGATATGCCTTTGACCAAGCAAGCGAATGTGATGAATCGTTGGAATTGGCAAACGACAAAACTCGAAGGGCAATTTGGATTCCGCATGGTGAGCGAGGATCGGCGGGGGGGGCAATTTAATTTTGATGTCAAGCGCGATTACGGGACACACAATTTTTATGGTGTTGGCATTAAGAATAATTTGTTTGAAGTGTTTAATAAAACTGGAATTGTTTTTCCAAAAAGACCGGGGCGGAGCATTGGAACGATGGCTTCGCTACGTTATCATACACAAGACATGTATTTTGGTGTACGTCGTTACACGGGTGTTCAGCAAAGTGCTTACGTCAATGTTATTTATCAGGATTACATCAAAAACACCAATCACGTTGTGAAAGCGGGTGCGAGTTTTGTTTACGATGATTACGATGAGTCGTATAATGATTCTGCTTTTGCGCGTACCGAACTTGTGCCCGGAATTTTTGCGGAATATACGGGCCATCTTTCCGAGAAATTTTCGCTAGTAGCAGGCGTTCGTGGCGATGCGCACTCGCTTGCAGGGTTTCGGGTAACGCCGCGTTTGCATTTGAAGTACGATATTACACCGAAAACCATTTTACGTGCTTCTGGTGGAAGTGCATTTCGGACAGCCAATGTATTTGCCGAAAATAGTGTGGTATTTGCTTCGTCGCGGGTTTTGCAAATCACTGAAAATTTGCGCGCCGAATCGGCTTGGAATTATGGTTTGAGTTTGCTGCACAATTTCACGCTGTTTAAAAAATCGGTTACGCTCAACATTGATTTTTTCAGAACCGATTTCGTCAATCAAGTCGTTGTAGATCGTGAAACGCCTGGTATTCTAAAAATCTATAACCTCAACGGCCAATCGTATGCGAATAGTTTTCAGGCGGATGTATTAGCTACACCAATCGAACGATTTGAAATTCGTTTGGCGTATAAATTTTACGACGTGCGTACAACGTATGGAAATTATCTACGCACCAAGCCGCTACAATCACGCCAACGTGCGTTGATCAACCTGGCGTATGCCTTGCCGTATGATAAATGGATGTTTGATGCAACGGCAAAATGGTTGGGTACAAGCCGATTGCAACCTGTACTCAGCGCACATCATACGGTTTCCAATTTAAGCGATGCGTATTGGTTGTTTAGCGGACAAGTAACACGAAAATTTCGGTTGTTTGATGTGTACTTGGGCGTAGAAAATCTGCTTAATTTTATGCAGCACGAACCCATCATTGAGCCTGAAAATCCATTTGGCGCGGGATTTGATGCATCACGTATTTACGCGCCTACCGATGGCCGTGTTATTTATATCGGTCTCAGAACACAATTTTAAAAAAAGAACAATTCAATGCTAATATCAAAAAACATGAAAAACTCAAGTCTCGTTATTTTACTCGTATCGTTTTTATCGCTTGTTTTTGTTTCGCCTGTTGCGGCAAAAGCGAAGGCATCTAAAATGGATACATTGGTGATTAAAACTTCTGCCGAATGCGAAATGTGTAAAACTGCTATTGAGAAAAAACTCAATTTGATGAAAGGCGTAAAAGTGGCAACTGTTGATTTTGTTGCGCATACGGTAACGGTTGTGTATAATCCAGAAAAAACTACTGCTGATAAAATCAGAAAAGTAATTTCGTCGATTGGTTACGATGCCGACGATGTAAAAGCAAATAACCGCGCGCAACAACGCCTTCCCGATTGCTGTAAAACTGGAATGGGCGTACCTTGCGAAGAAAAAAAATAAGAACTATGCCCGTTATTCTTCCTGTAAAAGGTGTTTCGCCAACGTTTGGCAATGATTGTTTTATTGCCGAAAATGCAACCATTGTTGGCGATGTTGTTTGTGGCGACCAATGTAGTTTTTGGTTCACCGCTGTTGTGCGTGGCGATGTCAATTCCATTCGCATGGGAAACAAAGTCAATGTGCAAGATGGTGCGATTATTCATTGTACATACCAAAAAGCGGCAACAAGCATTGGTAATAATGTTTCCATCGGACACCGCGCGATGGTTCATGGCTGCACGGTTCACGACAATGTGTTGATTGGTATGGGGGCCATTGTGATGGATCATGCTGTTATTGGCTCAAACACCATCATTGCCGCTGGTGCAGTGGTAACCGAAAAAATGCAAGTCGAACCGAATAGTGTGTATGCCGGAATTCCCGCGCGAAAAATCAAAGAGATTAGCCCCGAATTAACACAAGGCGAAGTCGAACGCATTGCGAATAATTATGTCATGTATTCGGGTTGGTTCAAATAAATTGAACTAATAATCTAATGGCTCTCGACTTGTGTGTCGTATGCGGATAATGCGTATATGATCTTTGGCGATGTAGTATGAAATGCGATAGTGATATGTGGTAAAAGCACGATAATTTTTGTCTTGGTCTAAGCGCATTTAATCTATCAGGTACATGCGTGGTTTCGTTGCAATTAATTTTGTTGCTTTTAAAATACTTGAAACTACTTTCTTACTTGCTTGTGGTGAGATGACCTGCAAATAATCGGCAATGGATTGTAGTTCAAGAAAGGCATGAGTATCCCAACGAATTGGAAATTTCGTTACCATTTCTTTGCAAGTTGTTCTACTTCCTCTTGAGATAAAAATTGCCCTTGATCCATGCGTTTCATCGCATCGTTCAATTCTTTGGTGTATTGTTTTTTGCTGATGCGTTTATCTCCCGAATTTCCGCCAAGAATGCTATTTACAAGTTCAAGCAGATTTTTGTCCTCTTCTTGATGAATAGCTTCAATAAGCTTTTTTTTCAAATTCGCTGTAGTCATGTTTCTGCTTTTTGATACTCAAATATAATGCTAATCGTTGAAAGAATAAACCCAGATAGGAATAATCATACCATGTATTCGGGTTGGTTCAAATAAATTGCCTTCTTGCGCGTTTCTTTGGTATGCATGCGCACTACTCAGACCAATTGTTCAACCGTCGTTTTTTAGCGATGGCAACAGGCTTAGTTGTTCTCGGTTTGATTCAAGGCATCTTGCCAATTACGTGGTTCCCATTTGAGGATGTGCCATTGGGGCAAACGGGTTTTGCATTGCCAGCACATTGGATTTTTATTTCGGCAGCCTTATTGTTTTTGATCCCAGGTTTTTTCCTTTGGTTGCTCGAAGAATGGTTACACCGCGACGCACCCATGAAACTCACGCGCATTCAATTTTTAATGCAATCGTCGGGTTTTTTGATTTTAGTATTGGCACTCGTTTTTCTCTCCGTAGTTTCGTCCACGGGCACCTATATCAATGCCTTTTACATGAGTATTGGACGTGCTTGTATGGGTATTGGATTGGTGATGATGGTTGCTGGAGTTTCTCTGCTGCCGGCAGTTTTGATGATTGGTTTGCGACGTGAGTGAGGAATTTACCGTCAACGCTTTTCATGCACTACGGTTTGCCGTTACCAATTTTTAAATCGGTGTTTTTATGCGATAACTCAGCCTGAAATCACAATAATAATAGCATACGTTCATGTTCGGTATTCGTAACATTACTCAAGCCTATCGCTCAAATGTAATTACATACTTAAACCCATTCGTAGAAGTCAAGTCAAGTTTTGCGTTGATTTGCTGAATTAATGCGTTCACAATTTCAAGTCCGAGCGATTCTTCAAGAACAGATTTATCATTAAGTCCAATTCCATTATCGGCAAGAATGAGTTGGTGTTTGTTTCCCTTGCTGGTCAACTCAATATGAATAAGTCCTTCTTCTCGATTTTTGAACGCATGTTTATAGGCATTGGTTAATAACTCGGTAACAATGAGTCCTAAATTTATGGCAAGATCAATGTCGAAAATATTGTCAGAATGCTTTAGTTTGTATTTGATGTTGCTTGTGTACGCATAGCTTTGGGCAATGGATGCAACGAGTTCATCGAGGTACGAACCAAAGTCGATCGATGCAAGGTTGTTTGACTGGTACAACTTGGTATGAATCATTGCCATGGAGTTGATGCGATCCTTACTTTTGGAGAGCGCATCTTGAACCAGCTGATCTGGAATATTATTGAATTGAAGATTCAGTAAACTGGAAATGATTTGCAAATTGTTCTTTACACGATGATGTATTTCTTTGAGCAATAACTCATTTTCCTGGTTCTTACGAATGAGTTCGGCTTCCAATGCTTTTTTTTCTGTAATGTCTTGAGCAATACCGACAAGAAAACCATCATCGGTTAACGTATTGGTCCACTGCGTCCAAACTTGACGACCATCTTTTGTAGGAAGCGCATTTTCAAACAAGTGTCGTTGTTTCAGATCAATTTTTCCCGCAGCTAAATCTCCCGCAGTAGATTTTCTCACAACGGTGCTTTGGTCGTTAGCCGTTAATTGCCACCAACCATCGCCAAGAACTTCTTCTGGTTCGTAACCAAGAATGCTTTTGATGGCTTTATTTGCAAAAACAATACTTCCTTTCTGATCAGCAACCAATATGATGGCATTAATATCATCAAGGGTGGCGAATTTTTTTTTCATTTGTTTCGAAGGGAAGTGCGGGATAGGATATAATTACTTGATTCTATTTGAAGAGCATTCATTCAATTTAGCCCAAATTACAAATTTTCGCGCACAAAAAAATCGCTTTCCCATACCGCTAATTCAACGTTACGCTGCTCTCCCGTCAATACAAAAAGCGTCTCTGCAAAATCATTTACCGGTTCTGTTGTAAAATAACGAAGCTTGCCGGTTGCGGTTGTTGTATGCAGTATATTTTTTTGCTCTAATATTTTTCTTGTTTGTCGTGCTACGGCAGGAGCCGGATCAATTAGCCGTACACCATCGCCAACAATTTTTTGCAACAACGGACGAATAAATGGATAATGTGTGCAGCCCAAAACAAGGGCATCAATTCCTTTTTCAAGCATGGGTTCAACCCAAGCACGCAACATGGTTTCTGTTTCAGGATCGTTTGTTTTTCCGGCTTCGATTTGTTGTACCAAACCCGGACAGGGTTGCCGCAATACGTGTACATCTTTTGCAAAACGTTCTACCACCGAAGCAAACAATTCGCCTTGAAATGTTGCGGTCGTTGCTAATACACCCACCACACCCGATTGCGTTTGCTCGGCAGCTGGTTTGACGGCCGGTTCCATGCCAATGATGGGAAGCTGTGGATGTTGCTCGCGCAGAAATTTGAGTGCCGCCGCCGATGCCGTGTTGCAGGCAATGACCAACATTTTGCACTGTTGACGCAACAGAAAATCTGTAACACCTGCACTCAATTGCCGAATGGTCTCCATCGACTTTTCGCCGTAAGGAAGGTGAATGCTATCGCCGAAATAAATGAGATTTTCGCGTGGCAATTCGTTTCTGATGGCATTGAAAACGGTAATACCGCCGATGCCCGAATCAAAAACACCAATTGGATTTTCATTTGCCATTGTTACAAATATACATGCTTCGTAAAAATAAAACGTCCGTTAACCAGAAGCTAACGGACGTTTTCAAGAAAAATAAACGCTTATTTAGGAGCAGGGCCACCGCCGGGTGCTGGGGCAGGAGCTGCTGGTTTTGGAATGCCCAATTTGATGCGGACATCTTCAAAAATATCGTCGAGTGGATCAGCGTAGATAACAATTTCTTTCGACTTGCTGCTATCCAATACATACTTATAACCTTTTGCTTTGGCTACATCGCGCGCTGCATTGTAGATTTTATCGAAAATTGGTTTTACAAGGCCATCTAAATAATTGGCATATTCAGATTGTGCATTTTGTTGAAATGCTTGAATACTGGTTTGTTGATCATTGATCTCTTTTTCTTTGATGGCTTTGATGAGTGGGCTGATTTTATCTTTCAGCGAATCGTATTCAGCGTATTTACGCTCCAACTCGATTTGCATTTTCGTCAATTGAGTTTCGAGGGTTTTGTAATAGGCTTGTGCATCTTCACGCGCTTTTTTCATTTCGGGCATAATGGCCAAAATAGAATCCATACTGAAGTGAGCAACTTTTTGAGCTTTCGCTTGGCCCGAGCCAAGGATTAAGAAAATAGCAGCAATCGCAATTTTGAGGAACTGTTTCATGATTTAGAGTGGATGTAATTGTTCAGGTTTAAAAAAGTCTTGAGTTAAATTATTTACCGCCTTTGGCTTTTTTCCAACCAAGAATTTCGAGTACATCGTCGCTCTTGTTGTATTTTTCATCGGCATACAGCATGGTCATATCACTTGCTCTGTCAAAAACAATGCCGTAGCCTTTGGTCTCTGCCATTTGTTTGATTGCGGTGTACATTTGATCTTGAATGGGTTTGATGAGTTCTTGGCGTTTCTTAAACAATTCGCCATCAACACCAAATTTCGATTTTTGAAATTCTTTAGCCGCTTTTTCTTTCTCTACAATTTCGGCTTCACGTTTTTTACGCAATTCTTCGGTGAGCAAAATCTGTTCTTGCTGAAAATTTTTGTACAAACGATCAATCTCAGCATATTTTGCTTCAACTTCTTTTTGCCATTGTACCGAAAGTTTATTCAACTCGTCTTGGGCTTTTTGGTAATCGGGGCTTTGACTCAAAATATAATCTGAATCGATGTAGCAAAATTTTTGTGCTTGAGCAAAACCCGCGCTGCCCAATAATGCTACCAAGAGAAAGAAAAGATGACGTTTCATAGGTGATGAATTAATTGACGTTTTTTTTGAAAATGGCCAATCGTGGCCAAAAATACAAATTTTGTGTGGTTAGAGTTCGCCAAGGTTAAAGCCAATGCTGAAGTGAACCTGCGATTTCGGCATCAATACACCTGGAACATCGTCGAAACGATAGCCCCAATCCAAACCAAGCAAACCAAACATGGGCAAGAATACCCGCACACCCGCACCCGCAGAGCGATACACATCAAACGGATTGAAGGTGCTGAAATTATTCCATGTATTACCTGCTTCAACAAATGCAAGGCCATAAACCGTTGCACTTGGATTGAGGGAAACCGGATAACGCAATTCCCAAGTGTATTTGGCAATGATCGGATTTCCGGTACGCGAAGAAAGCGACTGGTCATCATAACCACGCAAGGCAATGATCTCGCGACCATCAAGCGCAAAACCAGTAAGACCACTTCCACCCAAATAGAAGCGCTCAAATGGCGCTGTGCCTACATTTTTGTTGTACATACCAAGGTATCCAAATCCCATACGGGTGTTTAGAACCAAATTTCCTGCCAAACGTGTAAACCACGAAGAAGTAAATTTCCATTTGAAGTATTCCACGTATTTGTATTTGCCCTGCTCATCAAGCTGGGAGTAATCTTTGTTGTTGAATAACGAGTATGGTGGCGTAAATTGACCAATGATTTTAATATCGGCGCCACTACGCGGGAAAATCATTTGGTCGGTAGAATTACGTTGTAATGTAACGCGGTAACTCAAATTGTTTGCATAACCATTGGCAAAAGAAAATACCTGTCGATAATTATTTAACTGATAGTATTGATAGGATAACTCTTGATACAACTGGAAATAATCGTCCGGCTTTTTCAAACGCATGCCAAAACCAATTGATGCGCCTGAAATTTTTACATCTTGGCGTAACGCATCGTTAGCGCGAACGCCATTTGATTGAACCGAGTGGAAAATACTAACCGAAAGTGAGTTTGGCTTTTTGCCACCCAACCAAGGTTCTGTAAACGACGCATTGTACGATTGGAAAAACAAACCGTTTGACTGTGCGCGAATACTTACTTTTTGTCCGTCGCCAGAAGGAATGGGCCGCCATGCTGTTGGATTGAAAAAATCTTTTGCAGAAAAATTATTAAACGATAAGCCGAGTGTTCCTACCAAGCGGCCAGCGCCCCAACCTCCAGACAACTCCACTTGATCGTTTGGTCGTTCTTCAACAACGTATTCAATATCTACTGTTCCACTATATGGATCTGGTTTGGGATTGATCTGAATTTTTTCGGGATCGAAATAACCGAGTGAGGCCAATTCGCGTTGCGAGCGAATGACATCGCTGCGACGGAATAATTGTCCCGGACGCGTACGAATCTCGCGCATAATTACATGGTCGTTTGTTTTGGTGTTGCCAATGACAGTTACACGACGAATTGTTGCTTGGCGGCCTTCGTAAATACGCATTTCGTAATCAATGGAATCGCCTTCTACATTGACTTCTACGGGAGAAATTTGGAAGAACAAGTAACCATCATCCATGTAAAGTGAACTGATGTCGTTGCCTTGCTCACTCATGAACAAGCGCGATTCCAAACGTTGTTCGTTATACACATCGCCTTTTTTGATGCCCAGGCGTTCGTTGAGTTTTTCGGAAGAGTATTTAGTATTGCCAACCCACGTGATGTGACGGAAACGGTATTGTTTTCCTTCGTCAATCTTCATGCGAATTTCCATGCGGTTTTCAGAAACTTTGTAAACCGAATCTTGCACAATACGCACATCGCGATACCCTTTAGAACGGTATTTAGCTAATACTTTTTCTTTGTCTTTATCGTAATTGTCTTGAATGAATTTTGCCGATTTGAAGACATTGTAAAAGCGTTTCTGCTTCGTGTCTTTCATCATCATGCGAATACGCCACGTAGGCAAGGTTTTAGGATTGTTGCCGGAAATAAGTAGGTTTTCGATTTTTACTTTTTTCCCCTTGTCAATCATGAACTCAATCCGAACAATACTTGCATTTTTGATGCTTGTGTCTTGCCTAGCAACCAAGGTTGTTTTGCAGTTCAAATAACCGTCGGCACGAAAATGATCGTTAATTGTTTTGATCATTTCGGCTTTTCGGTATTCGGTCAGTGTTAGTCCAGTATAACTGAGCTTCTCGTTCAGTTTTTCTTTCTCACTTTTTTTGAGTTTTGTTCCGTTGATTCCACTAAACAACGCTTTTGAAATGCGTGGTTTCTCAACAACAACAAATTTGAGCCAAATATACCCACCTTCGATTTTGTCAATTTCCAAACGCACATCGTCGAAAATTCCTTGCGCCCAAAGTTTATCAACTGCAGCCGAAGTCATTTCGCCTGGAACAGAAATGGTATCGCCTTTGGGAAGGCCAGAAAGCAGAATAACCACGTTTTTATCGATCGTTGTTCCTTCAACAGCTACATCAACGAGTTTGTATTTCTGCGGAATTTCGTAATTGACTACGGGTTCATTGCCAAGCGATGTTTGCGCCTGAAGTAGGGAACAAGAAATTAAAAACAGAAAGAGGGAAAAAATACGTTTCATCATAATTATTATGCAGGATCAGTAACGATCTGCGCACTTGTTTTTCCAAACCGACGTTCGCGGCTTTGGTAATCTACTATCGCTTCGTAAAACGCTTCGCGCCCGAAATCGGGCCAAAGGGTTTCGGTAAAATAAAATTCGGCATAAGCAATTTGCCAAAGCAAGTAATTGCTCACACGGTGTTCGCCACTTGTTCTGATTAGCAATTCAGGATCAGGATAAGCAGCAGTAGTGAGGTAGGTCGAAAATTGGTCGGCAGATAATGTGTTTAAATCAATTTTACCTGCAACAGAATCTTGAGCAATGCGTTTGGTGGCTTCCATGATTTCCCAGCGCGAGCTGTAACTGAGCGCGAGCACAAGTGTCATGCGTGTATTGCGCGAAGTACGCTCAACGGCATCGTTCAATTCGCGGCGGCAACTTTCGGGCAAACTATCGGTATTGCCAATGGTATGCAAACGAATGTTGTTTTTGTGCAAGGTTTCTGTTTCCGCGTGAATGGTATGTACAAGCAATTCCATCAAGGCATCAACTTCTTCTTTCGGGCGGTTCCAGTTTTCGGTAGAGAAGGCGTACAAGGTCAAATACTGGATTCCCAATTCGGCAGCAGCTTCTGAAATCTGACGGACCGAATCAACGCCTTTTTGGTGTCCGAAAACACGGTGCTGGCCTTTTTGTTGCGCCCAACGTCCATTGCCATCCATAATTACGGCAATGTGTTTGGGCAAACGTTGGAAATCTATTTTTTCTTTGAAACTCATTTCAGCGAAGCAATCAATAATCGTAACCTGCGCATTTTACAGGTTTATCATTCAATTGGAAAGTAAGCGTTAAACCGATAAAGGAATACCAATCTTTAGCGCGTGGATTCCCGCGCTGTTTGCCGACGTTAGAGACATTATCTGCATTTAAACTGCGGTCGGCAAGTGCGATGGCAATGGGCGAACCCAATGTTGCTGGGCTGGCATAAACGGTACTCACGTCATCAATATAATCGGTAAATGTTTTGCGCAAGCCCCAATCGGCAACCAGTCCAATGCGTTTGGCTAAATTTAATCGGAAACCAGCTCCAAACGGAATAGAAACCTGCGTACGCAAATAGCCTTTCGATTGACCTTCGGTTTTCAAAGGTTGCAAGGCTACCCAATCGCCGCCAATGCTGGCGCGCGGGTTCATGTTGAAAGCGGCAATACCAAGAAACATGAATGGTGTAAAATCATATTTATCGTTTCCGATGCGGTATTCGAGAAAATTAAATTCAAACCGCGCACCCAATTCATACATGCGCGAGCGGAAACTCAAATTGCGCTGTTGTATTTGGAACGAACTCGAACGTGCATCAATGCCTTCAACGCTTCCAAAAAATGCATTGGCAGCCATAGCCAAGCGCATGTTGAAATTGTGCCGAAACACAACACCCGCAGCAGGGCGAGTGAAGGTGTTCAGATGGCCGTTTGGATTTAGTTCACCCGTGTAATACGAGCCACCTAAAAACAAACCAATCTCATTGCTTTTTTGCGCGGATGCTCCGAGAGTCAGCAGAAACATCAAGCTTAAAAAGAGGGTCTTTTTCATGCGTTGCTTTTGTTGTTACAATGAAATGAAACGCAAAACAGGGGATGTTTGGTGCTTCATTTTTTGAATAGTCGCAAAGGTAAGGTTTTTTATGCCTCGTTAGGTAAAAATTTATTAGTTTAATGTATTGTATTTCAGTTAGTTGCGGCGATCAATGCCCCACATTAATTTTTCGCGGATGGTATTGAAAAAATGATGCTGTCCAAAGCGAATGAGGCTAATCTTGAAATCTTCTTTTTTCAAGCGCAATTCGACACCCGATTCAAACGAAGCCATACGCGAATCGAGCGAGGCCAAATAGCGGTTGCTGCGTCCTTCCACTTGCAGCAAAATTTCGCAATCGTCCGGTACAATCAAAGGCCGAACATTCAAGTTGTGTGGCGAAAGCGGAGTAATGACAAAGCTCCGCGAATCGGGAACCATCAAAGGACCGCCACAACTCAACGAGTAGGCCGTAGAACCCGTTGGTGTCGAAATAATCAATCCATCGGCCCAATACGAGTTGAGAAATTCGCCGTTGACCGAACAATGAATGGTCATCATGGACGAAGATTCCGTGCGTTGAATCGTCAATTCGTTGAGCGCATAATTAACATCGCCAAACAAATTGGTTGTTGTTTCGAGCTTGATGAGTGTTCGTTTATCGAGCGAAAATTTTCGAGTTTTGATGAGTTCAACAGCCGAGTCAACCGCTTCTTGTACCGTTAATGCGGCCAAGAAACCAAGCCTTCCGGTATTGATACCGAGAATTGGAATACCCGAATTGCGCACAAAGGCAATCGTTTCGAGCAAGGTTCCATCGCCACCTATACTTAGCAGGTAATCGACACGGCCACGCATCAGGTTATGATCGTCGTGTGTTTCGACACGGGCTTCGATGGTAAATTGTTTCTTCAGGTAGTCGAGGTAATCGTGATGCAGAAACAATTCGGCGTCAACCGCTTTCAGTTTGTCAAAGAGCCCTTGCAATTCTTGCGGCAACAGCTTTTCAGTAATACGTCCGTAAATGGCAATTTTCATACGTCGGGATATTCCGGAAAGTGGTTGTTGTACAGAAGACGTACAGGCGGCTTTCGGGTTGCCCCGAAGGTACATTTTTTGTGCGCGTTTACAAGCCCATACCGACAGAATCTAGCAGAAGGTTGATAACTGGACTGAAATGCTCAGATTCCGGCATTGAGGTGCAAGAAAATTCCGGCTTGCCCTTGACGGTTAAACCCTGTTTCGAACCGAACAACCGTGTCGTAATACGTTACAAAATCAAGCCCAATTCCATACCCGAATAGCCAAGTATTCACCAGCGAATTGTTGCGGATGACATGGCTTTGGTCGGAACTAACATAACCCGCATCGACATAAATTCCGCCATACAAGGCATAGTGCAGCATGTTGAATTTTTCGAGCGGCAAAAACGGAATTTTTAAAATTCGCGGTTGAATGAAGGCATAGCGTAAACCCGATTTTAACAAAACATAATCGCTGCCATCAATGACAAAATATTCGTACCCGCGCACATAATTGGAAAATCCCAACGCGCGCCCCAGCGCATACGGCTGACGCTCGGCCACCAATAAACGCATCCGCACCGATCCGGCAGCAAATACACGCGGCATCAACTCCGCAAAACCACGCAGCGTAATGGTTGCCATCGTAAAGCGCGGTTCATTGCGTAAAATTCCTAAACCAATCTGCGCCAATTCAAATTCCGAATAATGCCCACGCAGCGGATACGGTTTTAAATCGCGGAAATCACGAATGTGCCGCCACGAAAGTGTGGTGTATTGCATTTGATTTTCGGGCTGCAAAAAAAACGATTCATTCAACTGAAAAACCGTATCCACGATCCGCGCATCGGTATAACGAAACTCGAAGAGATGCCGCAAGTACAAATCTTTACGGTAAGAAAAACCAAGCGTTGCGCCCCATTCTTCGCGCACAAAACGATTGCGGTCTTTGTAGAAAACCAATTTGTTGTTTTGTGTTTTTATGGGCGTTTCATGTGTGCGTGAATACGCCCCCGAAAAACTCATGCCCCATGTTTGCGCCTTGTTGAGGTACGGAATCGTGTACGAAAATCCATACTGCTCGTTGTAGCCGAGGCGCACTTTCAACATCAACGTTTCGCGACGGCCACGCATATTTTCTTGCACAAAATACAAACCATAATTTGCGCGTTGCAAGTTGCGTCCGTTTTGCCACCACGTGTTGAAATTTTGTTCTGCAATTTCAAAAATCGGGGAAGGCCAGAAGTACCAACGCTCACGCACAATGATCGAAATATCGGAATGCAAACTGTCTTTGCGCGTTTCGATGATGGATGCGAAATTGAATAACGATGTGTTGAGTAAATTTTTACGACTTCGTTCCATTTTCTCCAACAACACATCTGCCCGCAACGTATCGCCCGATTTGAAATTCAACTCGCGAAAAATGATGGATGCTTTTGTTTTTTTATTTCCCGAAATAAGAATGGACTGAACGATGCGTTGGGACGAATCTTGATGTAGCGAGTCGCTTTGTTGCGCAACTAATACATCGCCCATAAACAGGAGCGAAAACACACACGCACATACATAAAATCGAAACCGCATTTCGTAAAGATCGGAAATGAAAATTAGTTTGGTTAATTTCCAATTTCCAATTTCCAATTTCCAATTTCCAATTTCCAAGTTCCAAGTTCCAAACGATCAATTTGCCGACTTCACGAAAACTCATGCGGTATCAAAATTAAAGCCTGTATCTGTATTTTGTGCGTAGAATTACGATTGGAACTTGGAACTTGTGCGTTGCAATCAGCGCGTCTGGAAATTTGGAACTTGAAACTTGCCCTTAGAGGTTGATGAAATTCATAAATTCATCATACCGACGACGTAAATCGTCTTGAAACTCGCTGTGATGGAATGTTGCTTTTACTGTGTAATTGTAACGCGCAAACGTTTGCAGAATGCGTGATAAATCTTCGCGGTTTATTTTCAACGTAACATCAACTTGACTAGAATCTGGAGCAGAAGAAATATAACTGCTCAGAATTTTGGCATCGTTTCCTTCAACAATTTGTGCAATCTGCGAAAGCGAATAATCGGCCTGATTGAGTTCGAGTACAATGATTCCGCCAGGCTCACGAATGGAAGCCATGTTGGCCATTTTTTCGGCAAGTCGCGGTAGCGTAACAGCACCCAAATAACGGTCGTTTTCGTCGGTAACGGCAATGACATCGAGGTTTAATTCTGCCATTAATTTGAGCACATCGTAGGCATGTTGTCCTGGATGAAGAACAGGTTTTACTAAGGTCAACCGATGTGCGCCAAGTGGTGAATCGGGATCTTGTAAATCGAGCAACTCCGTATCGGAAATCATTCCAATAAATTCTGTTCCATTGACAACCGGCAAATGCGAGACCCGGAAGTCTTCCATCCAATGCAACGCTTTTTCAGCCGCGTCTTCAATTTTCAGAGGAGGTATATCGTCGTTAATGAGGTCTTGCGCAATCATGGTGGTTATGTTGTCGGGCATTCAGCGTACCCGCGTTAGACAAAAGTACTGTTTTTAAACAGACTTACTGTTGAGTCTGATTCTATAACGTTGGAATGCTGCAAAAGTTTTGCCGTTTTTGTAAGTGGCTGACTTTAGCCGTCTTTTGGAGTTGTTTTGAACATATACGGAAAGTGGCCGTAAAGCAGATTGGTAAAGCGAAATCGGTGTACTTTTGAGGCAAATAAAAATTTATGACACAACTCAGCGTTAATGTGAATAAAATTGCCACGCTGCGCAATTCGCGGGGTGGACAAATGCCCAATTTAATCCGCGTGGCTCAAGATATTGAACTTTATGGCGCTGCTGGCATCACCGTTCATCCGCGGCCTGACGAGCGGCATATCCGTTACGCGGATGTACGTGCCTTGAAAAAAGTCTTGCGAACTGAACTTAATATTGAAGGAAATCCCCGCGAACAAAAGTTTGTGGATTTGGTTTTAGAAACTCGTCCGCACCAAGTTACGCTCGTTCCGGATACCACCGGCCAATTAACATCCGATCATGGTTGGGATACACACGCTGATGGTTCTTATTTGCGCGATATGATTGCCTTGTTTAAAGAAGCAGGAATACGCACGTCTATTTTTGTGAATGCCGATGTGCGCATGGTCGAAGGTGCTGCAAAAACGGGAACAGATCGAATTGAATTATATACCGAATCGTACGCTAAAAAATACTGGATGAATCGCGATTTGGCGATTGCTCCGTTTATAGAAGCGGCAAAAACAGCAAATGCTTTGAACTTAGGAATCAATGCGGGGCATGATTTGAATTTGGATAACCTGAAATTTTTCGCTGAAAATATTCCTCGCTTGCTCGAAGTCTCCATTGGTCATGCGCTTATCTGCGATGCCTTGTATTATGGATTGAATGAAACCGTGATGAAATACCGATTGGAATTGGATGAGGGCGCACGCTCAAATTCACCCATAACCGTTGACTCGATTACTTGATCGCGTTAGAAAAATGGTTGCGTTACGCAACTAAATTTTTCCTTTCAAGTATTTTCCAGTTACCGATTCTTTGCATTTGACGAGGGCTTCGGGCGTTCCTTCAAAAAGCAGATTTCCGCCCGCTTCGCCGCCATCTGGTCCAAGATCAATGACCCAATCGGCACATTTAATCACATCGGCATTGTGTTCGATGATGATTAACGAATGCCCTTGAGCAATGAGCATATCAAAGGCGATCAACAATTTTCGGATGTCGTGAAAATGCAAGCCCGTTGTTGGCTCATCGAAAATAAACAATGTGGGTTGCTGATTGGCTAAACTCAAAAAAGACGCGAGTTTGATGCGTTGCGCTTCGCCACCAGAAAGTGTGCTACTCGATTGGCCGAGGTGAACATAACCCAAACCTGTATCTTGAAGTGGTTTGAGTTTATTCGTAATTTTTTTGCCGCTTGGTGTGCCATCGTTGAAAAATGTAATCGCATCATCAACGGTCATTTCCAAAATATCGGCAATTGATTTTTCGTTGTATGTTACTTCGAGTGTTTCTTCTTTGAATCGTTTGCCTTTGCAGCCATCGCAGAGCAAATGCACATCGGCCATGAATTGCATTTCGACAATCACTTCGCCTTCGCCTTCGCACACTTCGCAGCGTCCGCCTTCAACGTTGAAAGAGAATATAGACGATTTGTAACCGCGCATTTTCGACAACGGTTGATCGGCATAAAGCGAGCGGATTTCGTCGTATGCTTTGACATACGTTACCGGATTGGAGCGCGACGATTTTCCGATTGGATTTTGATCAATAAATTCTACGGTATTGATGTGGCGAAAATCTCCGGCAAGTAAATCGAATTGTCCGGTTTGTTCGCCATAACCACCAAAATGTTTCTGAATGGCTGGCCACAAAACGCGTTTTACCAAGGTCGATTTTCCTGATCCGCTGACGCCTGTAACAACCGTCATCACATCGAGTGGAAATTTTACCGTGATGTTGCGCAAATTATTTTCACGCGCGCCTTGAATCTCGACAAAGTTTTTCCACGTTCTCCGTTTTTTCGGTGTTGGAATGACTTCGCGGTTGGTTAAGTATTTTGCCGTGAGGCTATTTTCTTCTTTTAATAATTCATCGTGAAGACCAGCAAAAACAACTTGTCCGCCAAGGCTTCCGGCTTCGGGTCCCATGTCCACGAGCATGTCGGATGCGCGCATGATTTCTTCGTCGTGTTCTACAACAATGACGGTATTGCCAATATCGCGGAGCGCAAGCAAAACCTGAATCAAACGTTGTGTGTCGCGCGGATGCAAACCAATACTCGGTTCATCTAAAATATACATCGAGCCAACCAAACTACTTCCGAGCGAAGTAGCCAAGTTGATGCGTTGCGATTCG
This sequence comes from Bacteroidota bacterium, assembly GCA_013298545.1. Classification (GTDB taxonomy): domain Bacteria; phylum Bacteroidota; class Bacteroidia; order Palsa-965; family Palsa-965. The sequence continues at coordinate 21,818 of JAAFIA010000060.1, forward strand.
CCACCCGAAAGGGTAGAGGAGAGACGATTGAGTGTGAGGTAGCCAAGTCCTACATCGCACAAGAAACGAAGCCGATTGGTAATTTCTTTCAACAAGCGTTTGCCAACGGCAAAATCGTATTCATCCAGTTTTACTTTTTCAAAAAACACGAGTGAATCTTGAACCGGAAGGAGAATTAAATCGCTGATGGAATGGTTCGCAACTTTAACGTAGTTGGCATCTTTACGCAAACGTGTTCCTTTGCAATCGGGGCAAGCTGTTTTTCCGCGGTAGCGCGAGAGCATGACGCGGTATTGAATTTTATAACTTTCCTTTTCGAGAAATTTGAAAAATTCATTCAGTCCCCAGAAGTATTTATTGCCCGTCCACAACAATTCACGCTGCTCTTTAGTAAGCTCGTGAATGGGTTTATGAATCGGGAAATCGAATTTGTATGCATTCATGGTCAAACGGTCGCGCCATTCACCCATTTTCTCGCCTTTCCAGCAAGCAATCGCATCTTCGTAAACCGAAAGACTTTTATTCGGAATAACTAAATCTTCGTCAATACCAATCACGCTCCCAAATCCTTCGCAGGTCTTGCAAGCTCCAACCGGATTATTAAAACTAAAAAAGTGTACGCTGGGTTCTTCAAACTGAATACCATCGGCCTCAAATCGGTTGGAGAAAAATAACTGATTGGAATTTGATGGAGCCGCCTCTGCATTTGCTTTTTTAGTTTTGGCGGTTTTGGTTTTTGTTGCGGGCTTTTTTTCTTCTACAACAGGTTGCGTTTGTCCATCAACCAATTCAACAATGCAATCGCCTTCGCCTTCGTAAAATGCGGTTTGAATAGAGTCGCCCAAACGCGATGCTTGATCTTCGTCTGTTGGATCGACAGCAATACGGTCGATAACGGCATAGATATCGCCTTTATCTTTAATGGCGAGCGGGCTTACTTCGTTTAGTTTAAGCACTTGCCCTTCATACAAAATACGGCCAAAACCGAGTTGTTGCATTAGTGCGAGTTGCTCTTTTAAGGTTTTATCTTTTTTGCGTTTTACGGGCGCAAGGATATATAAGCGTGTTTGAGCGGGTAAGGCTAAAATGGCATTGACGACATCGGTAACCGAATGGCGCTTGACGATTTGGCCTGTAACAGGAGAATAGGTTTTGCCAATGCGGGCAAAGAGTAATTTGAGGTAATCGTAAATTTCGGTTGACGTACCAACCGTAGAACGCGGGTTGCGTGTATTTACTTTTTGTTCAATGGCAACGGCTGGCGAAATGCCTTTGATGTAATCTACTTGTGGTTTTTCGATTTTTCCGAGAAACTGACGGGCATAGGCCGAAAGACTTTCGACATAGCGGCGTTGGCCTTCGGCGTAAAGCGTATCAAACGCAAGCGAAGATTTTCCGGAGCCAGATAATCCGGTAAGGACAATAAATTTATTTCGCGGGAGGGCGAGATCGACATTTTTCAGGTTGTGCATGCGCGCACCTTTGATGACGATGTATTGTTTTGGATCGTATGACTCGATTGATTTTTGCACGGCAATTTTTAAAGGAGTGCAAAATTACGCTGCTAATTTGATTGTTTTACAGAAAAGTCTATATTTGTGCTAGACGAAACGCAATTTAAAGGGTTGCCACAAAAAATATTTTCAATTTTGTGCAACATTGGGAGAAAATCTCCGTTAAATAGCGATAAGTCATCTTCTCTTATTGTCTCACACGGCCTAAAAACCAGCAAAAAAAGGAATTGTATAGCGAATACTTCTACGTTTTCAAATTAATGAGTGCTGAAAACCTAAAAGGAGGACCGCCATGCAACACCACCAATTGCAAGACCAAGAACTGGTCGATCTTTACTGCGCCGGAGACGAACCCTGTCTCGAAGTATTAATTCAACGCCACCGGAAACGCGTGTTTTCGTATATCATGATGATCGTTCGCGACCGTCATATTTCCGAAGATATTTTCCAAGACACGTTTATTAAAGTGATTCAGACGCTAAAACGCGGCTCGTATAACGATGAAGGAAAATTTCTTCCTTGGGTACTTCGTATTGCACACAATTTAATCATCGACCATTTCCGTCGCTTAAAGCGTATGCCTGTTGTTGACGGGGGCGAGGATTTCGATATTTTCTCGGTTCTACGTCTGCGCCAGGGCAATGTCGAAGATAAAATTGTGCGTACGCAAGTGCGTAGCGATATCCGCAAGTGTATTGAAAAGCTTCCAGCCGAACAACGCGAAGTGTTGATCATGCGCCATTACATGGACATGAGTTTCAAGGAAATTGCCGATACAACGAACGTAAGTATCAATACGGCTTTGGGACGTATGCGCTATGCGCTAATCAATATGCGGAAGTTGATCGAAAAACACGATTTGGTTTCGCTTGAGCGATAGCACTTGCTGCTAAATTTTCAAGGCCGGCCCGTAAGCCGGTCTTTTTTTATGAAAATATTTTATGGAGTAAACAATAAAGGTTGAATGGTGTCGTTTTTCTCTTGTAAACCACTTAAAAACGGTACATGGACAAAACTTCTACACTTGACAACATGAGTATTTCCATCAACAACACCGACCTGGCCCGCTTTGCCGCAGAAGATTATCCTTACGATCCCGGCGATCAGCTTGTAAATCGGTTATTGCGATACTCCCGATCGCTGGAAGTGAAAAACTCAAAACTGATTGACTGCATTGAGAACGTACTCAACTGATACGTTCGGATGCAGCAACCTATTCGCCCTGACCCCGTAAGGTCGGGGCTTTTTTGTGGGTTGATTTTTCTAATTGCTCTTGTTTTGTTATTTTTGATTGGTAATAGATAGGTATGAATATTAAAAATAATTAAAAATTAACCCTTTAGGTTAAAAATATATTATATTTGCATGGAGATAAATTTTAAGTCAAACAAGATTGAAAGAACGTTTTCGTCGCCTAAAGAAATTATGAAGGCTTATGGAACAAGAGCAAGAAAAGTCAATCAACGGCTATCAGAGTTAAAGGCCGCTCCAAATTTAAAAGAAATGAAAAATTTCCCTCAAGCAAATTGTCATAGACTCAGTACAGGCAATTTTGCTGTTGATATTTCTGCAAATTTTAGAATTGTTTTTGAAGTAGATGAATCACTTCCATTTTCAGATAAAAATGAACTAATGTGGGAGTTGGTTACAAAAATTAAAATAGTTTCTGTTGAAGATTATCATTAAACGAAGTCTAAAGATTATGAATTATCGCACAGAAGAAGACATTCAGGCAGCACGTTATCTTATTTCTCCCCCAGGAGATACTTTGCTTGAAACAATTAATCATAAAGGAATGTCGCAGACCGAGCTTGCAGCGCGTATGGGTAGGCCAATCAAAACCATCAACGAGATTATCAAGGGTAAATCAGCCATCATGCCCGAAACGGCATTTCAACTGGAGCGTGTTCTTGGAATTTCTGCCAGTTTCTGGATTGAACGTGAACGAAATTACAGATTAGAATTGGCTGCAATTGCAGATTCCGAGCAATTATTGAAGGCAGAGAAGTGGGCAAAGACATTTCCTGCAGAAGAGATGAAAGATTTGGGTTGGATCGAGGATGCAGATAATTTGATTGAGGCAGTAGCCAATTTACTTGGCTTTTTTGCTGTCGCTGATGTTTCGTCATTTGATTCGTATTATAAACAGTCGGTGTACGAAAAAGCATTGAAGCAAATCATCAAAAGGAATGGCGAGAAAATGGCAGCAACAGCTTGGATTCGACAAGGAGAGTTAATGGCCGAAAAAAGTACCAAGAATGAATATAAGGCAACTCGTTTTAAGCAATCACTTTACGATGTACAAGCGGTCTCGTTGTCAAATAATACAGAGGCTGTAATCCATACTATCTTTGAATCTGCATTACATACTGGTGTTAAAATTGTAATTACCCCAACTGTTGGAAATGTCAATCTTGTTGGCGCTTCACGTTGGCTACATAATCGTCCAGTTATTCAATTGCAGAATAATTATTCTGGAATTGGAGAATTATGTTTTACCTATTTCCATGAAGCTGCACACATTTTGAACCATGATAAAAAATCTATTTTTGTTGACGAAGTAAATTTTGAAAGTAAGCAAATTGATATAGAACGAGAGGCCAATAATTTTGCCAAAAAAATACTCTTGAATTTGGACGAAAGGAAAACTTGGAGTAAAATGTCATCTTTTTCACAACATGATATTTCAGCATTTGCATCAGAGACTAACGCAAATGAATCTGTTTTAAATTTTCTATTATTGAAACAGAAAAAAATCTCACAACAACAATACAACCAAACGGAAAAAGCAATTGACTTAAATACTTATCTCACGACTATTTGATGCGTTTTACGTTTTTTCCTTTTGTATCTTCGTCCGATATTCTTTTTCCATTGTCATCGTACCAACTCAGTAAATCGTCATACATCCGCGGGCTTCAGTGCACGAAGGCGTTGTTTTTATTCCGGCATTATCCACACTTGCGCGATCCGATTCCGCCTAGTCGTAAGGCTACGTTTAACCGTGGGCAGGATGTGGGCGTGTTGGCGCGTCAGCTTTTTCCGGGCGGTGTCGATGCGATGGCTAAACCTGCTACGCGTTCGACCGATGCGGTGGAACGAACAAAGGTGTTGATGGCGGAAGGTGTTGAGGTGATTTACGAAGCGGGTTTTATTTACGATGATGTTTTAGTGCTTGTCGATATTTTGGTGCGCGATGGCGCGGGCTGGAAAGCATACGAAGTGAAAAGTTCGTTGCGGCTTTCGCCAGCGTATTTCAATGATGCAGCTTTGCAGTATTATGTACTCAAAGGTGCGGGTGTAGCGTTGACCGATTTTTACCTTACACACATTCACGGCGATTATGTGCGGGTGGGTGCGCTCAATATTCAACAGTTGTTCAAACATGTTTCCATCGTTAAAACGGCTACGGAGCAAACCGAATTGATTGCCAAACGCATTGCCGATTTGAAACACGTCTTGGTAGCTACACAAACACCGGATGTAAGAATTGGTGAACATTGTTTCTATCCATACGAATGCGATTTTAAAAGTCAGTGTTGGAGCCGTTTGCCAGAAGGAAATATCTTTTTGTTGACGGGTGTTCCGCGCCGCGAGCAGATGCGTTTGTTTGAACAAGGTGTAAAAACGGTCGATCGCGTAGCCGATTCGGAAGATGTGAATGAATTGGCAAAACTCCAAATTAAAACCTGGCGCGAAGGAAATAAACACATTGTTCGCGAGGAACTAAAAAACTGGTTGCTCGATTTTCAAACAGATGTTCTTTTCTTGGACATTGAAAATTTTATGCCAGCGGTTCCGCGATTTGAGAACACACGTCCGTTTCATGCACTGCCGTTTGCCTATTCGTTGCATGAACGCAAGGCGAACGAAAAAAACACCACGCATAAATTTTTTATGGCCGAACCAGGCGCTGATCCGCGGGTGGCGTTTATCAACCAATTGCTTTTGGATACAGCAGGAGAAAAACCTGTTCTTGTTTACGATGCTTCGGCAGAAAAAAACACCTTATCGCTTTTGAAGAAAGCTTTTCCAGATCGGGCTGCCGAATTGGAACAATTGAATAAGCGCATTCACGATTTGATGTTGCCGTTTTCAAAAGGCTGGTACCACGATGCGGCCATGAATGGGTCGATTTCGTTGAAAAGCGTTTTGCCTGCATTGGTGCCCGAATTGTCTTACACCAACATGCGCATTGGAAGTGGAAGCCATGCCATGGCGGTTTATGAAAAACTAGATCAGGAAACCGATTTGTTTTCGCAAGCCGAACAACGCGATGCACTCGAAGAATACTGCCGTCTCGATACATTTGGCATGGTGAAAATTTTAGAAGTGCTCGAAGCCTCGGCACTTTAATTCATCGGATTGCCGTGCTTACGAATGACTGTTAAGTTTGGCATGCCGCTGATAAATCCGGGCATTGAAGTAATCTGATTGTAACTCACATCAAGCATGCGCAGATTCTTCAAATAGGTAACATTGCTTGAAATAGACGTTAATTTGTTGTAACTTAAATTCAGTTCCTTTAAATTTTTCAAATAAGTAATGTTCGAACTAATGTCTGTGATTTGATTATGACTCAAATCCAATTTGGTTAAATTACTGAGGTAGGTGATGTTTGAAGAAATATCTGTGATTTTATTATTGCGCATACTGAGTGTCCGTAAATTTTTCAAATAAGTTACCGTACTAGAGATTTCTTCAATATTATTATCGTCGAGAATTAACTGTTCAAGATTTGGGAATGAAGAAATATTGGAAGGAATATGATCGAGATTCTGGCCGCTTAAATCGAGTGTCTTTACCTCGTTGCTATGCGCAAGGGCTAATTGTATATTGTTGTAATAGCCATCAAGGTTGTCAGTCTGTGTATCTGGATGATATGATGGTGCTGGGCTATTCGCATTGTTAATGACACTTAAATTAGGCATCGCATAAACAAAGCTTGGTATTGTCTTAATTCCATTGTAGCTCACATTCAATACACGTAAATTGGTGAGATACGATACGCTGCTGGAGATAGACGTTAATTTGTTGTGACTCAAATTGAGTTCCTGTAAGTTTTTTAAATAACTGATGTTCGAACTAATGTTGGTGATTTGGTTATGACTCAAATTCAATTTGGTCAAACTATCGAGGTAGCTTATGTTTGACGAAATGTTTGTGATTTTATTATTCTGCATACTGAGTGTCCGTAATCTTTTTAAATAAGCTATCGCACTAGAAATATCTTCAATATTATTATCGTCGAGAATTAAATGTTGAAGATTTCGAAATGAAGAAACATTTGATGAAATATAGCTGAGATTTTGGCCACTTAAATCGAGTGTGATGACTTCATTGCTATGCGCAAGGGCCAGTTGCATATCGTTGTAATAACCCGTATAGTCTGTGCATTGCGCGTTCAGGCGAATGGAGAAGGCCGAAAAAATGGAGGTGCAGAGTAGGAGTAAGCGTTTTTGCATAGTTTATTTTATACAAGATTGATGCCAAACAGTGAAGCAATTCGGTGTTGATGAAAGATACATTTGGGGTTTTGATGCTCGTCGTACTACTCATAGAAAATATACATCTTGACATACTAAATAATGCGTCTAAAATCATACAGAAAATACAAATCCTTAGAAATTAATCAACCAAATGAAATGCTTTACATACCATTTAACGAGATCTTTCGCCCACATGTAAAGAGTAGGTTCGCGATCTAATTCTGTTGTTTTACGTTTGATGTATAACAATTTTAAAACATAAGGTTATGCGGACAATTCTACTTTTTTTGATTTTTGTTAATGCTACTGGCTACGCGCAAAGTAATATTAACTGGGCTACTTATTATGGGCACAATGATGTAGATTATGGATATGCTACTGCTGTTGATGTTGCTGGAAACGTTTATCTTGCTGGCAATGCAGCCAGCACGGCGGGTATTGCCGCTGGCGGTTTTCAGAATGTTTATGGTGGAGGTCCACAAGATGCTTACTTGGTAAAGTTTGATGCTGCTGGCAATCGTCTATGGGCAACTTATTTGGGCGGTACAGCTTTAGAGCGAGTACATGCTGTAACAACAGATCTATTTGGAAATATTTTTTTAGCAGGGTTTACAACAAGTGCATCTGGTATTGCATCCAACGGGTATCAAAATGCACTTGGTGGCATGGATGATGGCTTCTTGATTAAATTTGATTCGCTTGGCAATCGTATTTGGGGAACTTATTATGGAGGAGCAGGTGTAGATCAAATTAACGCTGTTGTTACCGATAATCAGGGGAATGCATACATTGCTGGTTATACGGGAAGTGCTACTGCAATTAGTTTCAACGGATTTCAAAATACTTTTGGAGGAAACGGCGATGGATTTATTGCGAAATTTGATCCTTTAGGAAATCGGTTGTGGGCAACCTATTATGGCGGTTCTGACGGCGATGCGATTGCAGATATTGCAATCCATCAGACGAGTAAAGATATATTTGTTACAGGCCATACCATGAGTTCAAATAATATTGCTTTTGCTGGTTTTCAAAATAATTTCGCGGGTTATTTCGATGGTTTTTTGGTAAAATTCGATTCAACGGGAAA
>JAAFIA010000061.1 GCA_013298545.1 Bacteroidota bacterium
ATATTGCTTTGGGGAAGTTTTGAAAGAATACTGGAACTGTATTTAGTACAGTATTAAACACGCGATAGGCATCACCATTATTTGAGTTTTTATGATCAACGATTTCGTTACTATTCATATCATAATCGCCAAAACCTAAATTGTATATGTCTCGATTGGTTTGTCTAGTAATGAAAGAATACTCAATGACTTTGACAATATCTTGTTTGCCTTTACTCGTAAAGAAAAATTTAATGGATTTTTCTGCTTTATAAAAATCGGTTTCGTAGTTTAACTGTTGATTACTCATTATAATTGTAGTTCGAGTTTGATGATTTGTGTTAAATGAGTTTTCTATTCATTTTTTTATTAGTTTGCATCTGTTTATTTATTCGCAATTATAGTTAAATTAGATTAGTATATGTATGTTTTTTATTAATATTGGCCATTCTGGCTGGGGAACAGCGCTTTCAGGTAACGATTGAAAGACAATTTCCACCCCAAACCCTTGCCCATCCCAAAAATATCCTTACATTTGCACCCGATTTGGCAACGTAGCCACATCAACAAGTCTTAAAATAATGTACCTAACGACCGACAAAAAGAAGGAAATCTTCAAAGCCCATGGTAAATCCGAAACGGATACCGGGTCGCCGGAAGGACAGATCGCTCTGTTCACATTCCGCATCAATCACCTCACGCAGCATTTGAAACAGAAGCCAAAGGACAAAAGCACCGAACGCTCACTGGTTCTCCTCGTAGGAAAACGCAAAGCGCTTCTCGATTACCTCAAGCGCAACGAAATCGAGCGTTACCGCGCGATTCTCAAAAAACTCGACATCCGTAAGTAATTTTGATGTCGTACAACTAGAATACCTAAGAAGGCATCCCACTCCAGACGGGATGCTTTCTCTTTTTTAGCAACCGTCCCACTGGGGGACAAGCAACCAAAAATTATGAAACCAAATGCAATTCAAAAAACATTCGATCTCGGCGACGGACGAATGATTACCATCGAAACGGGCAAATTGGCCAAACAGGCCGACGGCTCGGTGGTCGTGAAAATGGGTAACACCATGCTGCTCGCTACGGCTGTCTCTAATCCCGATGCAAAACCGGGCGTGGACTTTATGCCGCTTACTGTCGATTACCGCGAAATGTTTGCCTCTGCTGGCCGCATTCCCGGAAACTTCTTCAAACGCGAAGCGCGTCCTTCTGACTCTGAAATCCTCGTTAGCCGTCTTGTTGACCGTGCCCTGCGCCCGTTATTTCCAGACGATTATCATGCTGATACACAAGTTCTCATTTATTTAATTTCTACAGACAAAACCATGTTGGCCGATTGCCTCGCTGGTTTTGCTGCTGCTGCTGCACTTGCCGTTTCTGATATTCCATTCAACGGACCAATTTCAGAAGTACGTGTTGGTCGCATCAATGGCCAGTTCATCATCAATCCTACCATCGAGCAAATGAAAGAGTCGGATATCGACATGATCGTTGCGGCGAATGAAAAGGATATTGCGATGGTTGAAGGCGAGATGAAAGAAATTTCTGAAGCCGATATGCTCGAAGCCATCAAAGTGGCACACGCGGCAATTCGCACCCAGATCAATGCCATCAAAGAATTGGCGGCCATGGTTGAAAAGTCGAAAGTAAAACGTACTTACAGCCACGAAACAAACGACGAAGACCTGAAGCAACAAATTCATGCAGCTACTTACGCGAAAGCGTATGCTGTTGCTGCGGAAGGCAATCCAAACAAAGCTGGTCGTAAAGCTTCTTTCAAAGCAATTTTTGAAGAATTCTGGAATGCCTTGCCAGAAGAAAAGCGCACCGACGAAGCAAAAGGTCTTGCGAAAAAATATTACCACGATACCGAAAAAGAAGCCATTCGTCGCTGTATGCTCGATGAGCGCAAACGCCTCGATGGCCGTGCAATGAACGAAATTCGTCCGATATGGAGCGAAGTCGATTATTTGCCTATGGCACACGGTTCGGCTGTATTTACCCGTGGCGAAACACAATCGTTGACCACCGTTACACTCGGTACCAAACTCGATCTTCAATTGATCGATACGGCGATTGTACGTGAAGACAACAATTTCATGTTGCACTACAATTTCCCGCCATTCTCTACAGGCGAAGCAAAACCGATGCGTGGAACTGGCCGTCGTGAAGTTGGTCACGGAAACCTCGCTTTGCGTGCGTTGAAAAACCAAATTCCTGCCGAGAATCCTTACACCATTCGTATCGTTTCTGATATTCTCGAATCAAACGGTTCATCTTCGATGGCAACCGTTTGTGCAGGAACATTGGCGTTGATGGATTGCGGGATCAAAATCAAGAAACCAGTTGCAGGTATTGCAATGGGTTTGATTACCGATGCGCAAGGCAAATACGCAATCCTTTCTGACATCCTTGGTGATGAAGATCACTTGGGCGATATGGACTTTAAAGTATGCGGTACAAAAGACGGTATTACGGCTGTTCAGATGGATTTGAAAGTTGACGGTTTGCCATTTGAAGTGATGGCGCAAGCTTTGGAACAAGCCAAAGAAGGCCGTTTGCACATCATGGGCGAAATGTTGAAAACAATCAGCGAACCACGCGAAGATTTCAAAGCACACGCTCCACGCTTGGTACAAATCATGATTCCTCGCGAATTTATTGGTGCGGTAATCGGACCTGGTGGCAAAATCATTCAAGAAATTCAGCGCGATACGAACACCGTAATTACAATCACCGAAGTTGGTGATAAAGGTATTGTGGATGTATCGTCAGAAAATAAAGACAGCATTGATCGTGCGTTGGCGCGCATCAAAGGCATCACTGCAATTCCAGAAGTTGGCGCAACGTACGACGGAAAAGTGAAGAGCATCATGGCATTCGGTGCCTTTGTGGAGTTCCTCCCTGGCCGCGACGGTTTGTTGCACATCTCTGAAGTAGAATGGCGCCGCCTCGAAAACCTCGATGGTATTCTCAAAGAAGGCGATTTGATTCAAGTCAAATTGTTGGAAGTCGATGAGAAAACTGGAAAATTCCGCCTCTCGCGCAAAGCACTTCTTCCAAAACCAGAAGGTTTTCAAGAACGTCCGCCACGCGCTGAAGGACAAAAATTCCAAAAGAAAGATGGTCAAAACTAATTGATACATCAAGTAAAAAAAAAGAGGCTGTTTGATAAGAACAGCCTCTTTTTTTATCGTTTTTTTGCGTCTTAATTCACAACAGCAATCAGCGAAATCATGTTGCTGTAATTATCGGCCAATTGGCTAGAGAATTGGCCAATGGCTGTTTCGGAAGGATCGTTTGCAATACTGATCAAATGCGGCGAATAGAATAATTGTCCGGCATCTGCTTTGAGTAGAATTTGTGGGGTATGCGTTTCGGTAACTTGTGCTGTTGTATTGCCAAAATAAATATTGGTGGTACGCTGTGCTCGATTTGCTCCAGCAAATCCACCAATGTGATAAACAATGCTATTTCCACCAATTTGCGATTGTGGCGAAGTACCTTCGAGTTTGAAAAAAATGTAACCCGAATTCCACGACCAAAACATGTTGTTGGCTGGGTCGAGTGCACCGGTTTGTGCGCCAGATACATTGCGCGTACTATCAATACCAATCATGAATTTTAGTTCTTGATAATCGCCAATGGGAATACCGGTTAAGGTGAAATTCATGGTTTCTCCGTCAGCCGCATCGCAGAGAAAGTAACTATCAGGAATGGTGATCCGATTTCCAGCTACATCGGTAAGTTCTATGTTGCTGAGGTAAAACCGGAACAGACTTACTTCTACCGAATCGTTGTTGGCTGTGAGATAAGTTTGGCCACGACTCATCGTGAGTAAACTATCGCCAAACATAGCTTGCAAGTTGATTTCGATCGTGCCTGTATGTACATGCGGTGTTGTAGTATGATCACCATCAAAAGAAGGGTCTTTTTCGCATGATGCAAAAACGCAACAGAGGCCGAAAAAAGCAGCTAAAACAAGGCGATTGAAGAATAAATGCATGGTTATGGTATTTGCATACGAAGGTAGTTTTTTGTTAACATTAAAACAGCTTCTGCATTCAACTAAGGTGGTTCTAAATTCATGCCATGCAGCCTTGTTTTCGTCGAAAAAAAATAGGTTTTGGCGCGATTTTAGCGTATATTTATAGAGAAGATTAACCCCAAATTGATGCTTATGTAAGGTTTTTACTGATTTTTTTGACGGATTTCTGAAGAAGTGCCGTTTGCTATGTTTTTTGTCTTACGTTTAACCCTATGTCTATGTCATTACTGCATAAACCCTTTGGAGAGAACAGCTGTGAGGATGAGAAGAAGCTCTTGCTCGCCAATTACGAAAAGTATTATTTCCGAAACAAACGTTTCGAGTCGCGTTTGCTTGATCGAAGCACGTATTTGATTGTGGGTCGTCGCGGCACAGGAAAATCCTCGTTGATCGAATACTTTGCTTTTGAAGACTTGCATGGCAAAGCGTATCGAAGCATCGACATCAACGAGCCGGAATTGTATCAAGTGGTATTGGAAAAAGTTGCGCGTTTGTTGCAAGACAGCGAATTGCATACGACACATAAAACCAAACTGATTTGGAAATATGTGGTGTGGTCGCTCATTTTTCGCGAGTATGCCGATAAGGATGATGCGATTCGAGTAGGCGAATTGATGGATTATGCCGACGATCACAAGCCGACGCCCTCACGTATTATTCTCAGCATCATTCAAGGATTGATCAATAAATTTACCGGAATAGGTGGCATTGAAGCGGTGTTTGATGGCATTGAAAGTCGTTTATCATCAACTGCTTTTCGTCGCGCGCAAGAAGCGGTATTGAAACATTGTAAAAACGATGAAGCTATCATCGCGATCGATTCGATTGAAGATTATCCGGTAAGCAACTCTGCCATGATGGCGGCGATTTCTGCCCTCATTGAATTTGCCGCAGAATTTAGCACCGATTTTGCGCCCAAAGGATTGCATCTCAAAGTGTTTATTTCTTCCGAAGTATTTCCGCATTTATTAGCATCGGTTATTCCCAACCCACTCAAAGTAGTGCGCGATCCGTTGGTGATGCAATGGCGACCCAAAGAATTATTGCGTTTTGTTTGTTGGCGTTGGCATTTACACCTCATCGAAACTGGCCGTTGGGATAAAAATGTCAAGGTCGATTTTGACAAACCGAACGACGTACTTAAAAAATTATGGGAGCCTTATTTTGGGCATGATTTATTAAATGCTGCTGGGCATCACGAAAAATCATTTGCCTTTATTTTGCGCCATACGCAATTGCGACCGCGCCAACTGGTTATTATTTGCAATAAATTCTTTTCGTTCATCGAAGAAACAGGCTATCGTTCCGACAACCCCTCCCGCGATGCCGCCCGCGCCATTGAATCGGTGCAAAGTTTGCTCGCTACCGAAGTCATCAATTCCTACAAAAAAATTCATCACCACGCCGATCGCATTCTCAACGCGCTTACGGGATTGCCAATGGTCTTTAAAGGAAAAGAACTCGATCGGGTGGCGCGTATTACCAGTTCGCAATGGGAAAGCGAAGAATACTCGCCCTATAATTTTCGTACACTTTGCGCCGAGCTTGGAATTATTGGTCGCGTAAGAACGATGGATGAACGTTCAGGAATCATTGCTGCCGATTTCGAGTATTTTATCGAAGACAACTTGATTATCACCGATCGCGATGATTGTGTGTTCCATCCGCTCTTTTTCAACCGATACAACGTACATCGCAATATCGATAATGCAATTGTTTATCCATTCCCCGATCATCCCGATTATGAATTGTAAATTTGTGCAAACCAGTTTTTGATTTGCTCATTGCATGGAATTATTTAAAGACAAGAAAACGTTTTACGCTAAAGATCAACAAGCTTGGCGCAATTGGTTGATGAAAAACCATGCCAAGGAACAAAACGTTTGGCTCATTATTTACCGCAAAGCATCGGCAACACCAAGTGTTTACTACAACGAATCGGTTGACGAAGCAATTTGTTTCGGTTGGATAGATAGTGTTTCGTATAAGCGCGATGAAGAAAGTCGGTATCAGTTTTATTCGCGCCGAAAACCTAAGAGTGGTTGGAGCAAAGTCAATAAAGGAAAAATTATTCGTCTTACCGAATTGGGTCTAATGACCGAGGCCGGTTTGGCGGTAATTGAGCAAGCAAAAAAAGATGGCTCATGGGAAAAATTAGATTTGGTAGAGCAATTGCTTGTACCCGACGATTTGCAAAAATTGTTGAATAAAAATAAAAAGGCAGCTACTTATTTCGAGGCTTTTCCTCGTTCTGCTAAACGTGCTATTTTGGAATGGATCAATAATGCGAAGAAAGAAGAAACACGCCAAAAACGAATCGAAGAAACGGCGCGACTTGCCGCAGAGAATATCAGAGCCAATTATCCGGCACAAAAATACAAGTGATGGCACAAAAGAAAACGTCGAAACTTCATAAAGACTCGATCTTTGAATTTGATGCACGTTTGGAGCGTTCGCGAAAAATGGGTTCGTGGACCTTTTTGGTTTTTCCGTACGATGCAAAAAAGATTTTTGAAACAACAGGTTTGATTCGTGTTTTAGGAACAATCAATAAAATTCCGTTCAATTTATGTTTGCATCCATCCGAAGGCAAACATTTGATTATCGTCAGCCAACGTTTGCGCCGCGAAGCAAAAATCATTGATCATGAATTGGTGCATGTCGTTTTACGCCGCGATCCAGAGCCTAAAAAACTCACTTATCCCGAAGAATTGAAAGCCGCATTTGAAATAGCACCCGAATTTGAAAAAGCATTTTTAGCTTTAGGGCTTGGCCGTCAACGATCGTACATCTTTTGGATCGATTCGGGCAAGCAAGAGCAAACACGCGCCAATCGTGTAGGTGAAATTTGGAAACGTTATGAAACGGGCGACAAACGTTTTGGCAATCCGGTGAAGAAAAAAGTAGAATAATTACTGCATCACAATTTTCACATCGCCAATTTCCACACAATCGCCCACGCGCAACTTCGCGCGCTTTCGCATTTCCACCGCACCATTCAGCCGCACTACGCCTTCCTCAACCAACTGCTTGGCCCGCCCGCCCGTTTCGGCAATGCCCGTTGCTTTGAGCAATGCAAGCAGTTCAATGTATTCGCCTTCGATTGTAAAATCCATCCTGATAAATTATAAAAGTTGATACCATTTATTCTCTTTCAATTTTTTCACCCAAGTTCGTTCCTTCATCCGAAAGCGATACCCGATATTGAAATCGACCGAATAAAAACGCGGCTCTAAACGAAACCCATTTGTTCGATACGAATTGTAATCAACTCGGAAGGTTAATGACGAGAAAAAGTTTCGGCTATTCCAACCCAAGGCCGCACGAAAATCGCTCGCATAACCTGTTTTCCAAATGATCAATGTTTTTCCTGTTGACGAAGATTGGAGCAACATACGCTGAACATCGAGGCCAGAAGTGAGCGTCATATTGAGATACAATAATTTGAAAAGAACAAGGTTGTACGAAGCACCAGGGCCAATGGAAAAACCACTCACATTATATACATCCATAGTTCCCCATTGCCCGTAAAAAGGCCGCGAAATAGGCGGTAAGAGCGATGTGTCGGACGAAAATCGGTATTGATAAATATTACTTACACCCAACCACGAACCACGCGATTTGATTTGCCGTTGCGAATTGTAATAAGCCGCATTGTACGAAAATTTGCGCTTGTTGAAAATAAACAAGGTCTTCACCCGCAACGAACGTACATTCAACGACGGATTCTTATAGTACGCATTAGAAACGGTATCAAATGGATTGGCTTTCACATCGTAGAACCCACGGTAATTGCGGTAACTCGATTCTACCCGAAACCGATAAGCCGTAAAGGATAATCCAAACGATGAATAAGTTGTTTTCCCTTTTTGGGCAATATCATCTGCTGTTGCTGGACGCGAACGAATGCCAAACGAAAACGTAATTTTATCAAAGTCAAATGCGAGGCCTGTAATGACATTCGCATCGGCCAGAAGTTGTGGTGCAGAACGGCCTAACGAATCGGTAATTAAATTTTGTGTAAAACGTAAATCATACTGGCGGTATGTTTGATTGAGCGTAACAATGAGTCTATTGGGGTATTTGCGAATGAAATTTGTGTCTGTCGTATTCCGATAACGCAAGAGCGAATCGCGCCGTTCTTTGCGTGTTTGTTGTGCATGAATAGCAGACGAAAAAGCAAAAAGTAAAACAGCAACAAGATAACATGCTGTTCTATAATTGCGAAAACGATAAGACTTGCTTTTCATGGAATGGTAAAACGAAAATACACATTTCGGCGAAAGGCTATTTCGAATTTTCAAAAACAAGCGTAAATGTTACGCCTTTTCCTGTTTCGCTTTTTAAATCAATTGTAGCACCGTTGTTGGCTAAGATACGTTTGATGATGTATAAGCCCAAACCTGTGCTATTGGTAAGTTTGTATTCTTCCACGCGTGCAAAAGGTTTGAATAATTTATCACCATATTTTACCATATCTATGCCCACGCCATTGTCTTTGAAAATAACCGTTTTGGTCTTATCCGATTGAATCAACGAAATTGTAATGACCGTTTTCCCTTGCCCGTAATTGATGGAGTTGGAAATGAGGTTTTGGAAAATACTTTTTGCTTCGGTTTCATGCAAAGGCAATTCTGTAAAATCCTTTTGTGCAATCACGAGATCAAAATCGGTTGATTCTTGAAATTGTTTTTTGATGCCATCAATCACAGACAGCACATTAACTGACGATACTTCACCCGAAATTCGATTCGTGAGTTTATGCAAATGCAAAAAACCTTGAATGGTATCACTTCCCGACTGACAAGCCTCTTCCAAAATTTTAGAAAGTTCAAGTACTTTGGCCGTATCGTTTTTCTGCGCATACTTCTGAATCATAATGGCCAACGATTGCCCATTGGTAATGATTGATTTTAAGTCGTGCGAAACGTGGTAGTTGAATGTATTATACGAATCGTTGAGTACCGATAGCGTTTCGTTTTTTTCTCTTAATGCATCAATCGCCTTTTTATGATCGTGAGCAAAACGTCCGGCAATATAAAATGCCAAGCCCAAAAAAATTGGAGCAGAAGCAATGATGAAGTGCAAGGGATTGGTAATGAATAATTCCTGAATATTAGAAAAGTTAAACGAGCGATCTCGAATGAAATAACAATCAAACAGCACCGAAAAAATCGGGAACAAGCATCCGAAAAGAATGCCAAATAATAAATACCGCTTGCGGGTACTGAGTTTAAATTTCATATCAGTTGAAACGAACTCAGTTAAAGTATTTTTCTAACAAGAGCAAAAAATCCGCTTCTGCGAGTGGCTTTTGTAAAAATTCTTTTGCGCATCGAAAACGTTCAAACGATTCTACATCACGTTTGTGTTGCGATGAAGTGAGCATGAAAATAACGGGCATCATTTTATCGTCTTCAAATAAGTATTCCATCTCTTCTAGAAACTCGTAACCATCCATTTCCGGCATACGAATATCGAGCAACAGCAAATCGGGTAGAGCAGTACCAGAAGTTTGGCGCGATTTAATTTCTGCAAGAGCCGCTTCCGGATTGGTGAATGCGGTGATACTGTTGGTTTGTTTCAAGTCATTCAACATGTCTTCCATGTACATGTTGTTGATGCTTGAATCATCAACTAAAAAGATGTCAATTTTTTTCATGATTTAAAATGTTGGGGGCATTTTAATAAGAAAACAGGAAAGTTAGTTTATGCAAATCTAACGTTCCTGTTTGAAGAATAGCATTACGCTTTGATCGAAGCGCGGATGATGTTTAATGCACCACCTGCTTTGAACCATTCGATTTGTTGCGCATTGTAACTGTGTGCAACTTCGATGGTTTCGCTTGTTCCATCTGCATGCGAAAGCACAAGATTGAGTGATTTGTCAGGAGCAAAAGTCAGCAAGCCCGTAATCGCGATGGTATCGTCTTCGCGAATTTTGTCGTAATCAGCTTTGTTGACAAATGTGAGCGCCAACATACCTTGCTTTTTCAAATTGGTTTCGTGAATGCGGGCAAATGATTTCACCAATACTGCACGAACACCTAAATGACGTGGCTCCATGGCTGCATGTTCGCGCGAAGAGCCTTCGCCGTAGTTTTCGTCGCCAACTACAATCGAACCAATTCCAGCCGCTTTGTATGCGCGCTGAACGGCTGGTACTTCGTTGTAAGAACCATCCAATTGATTCTTCACCGTGTTTTGCTTTTCGTTGAAAAAGTTCGTTGCACCGATGAGTAAGTTGTTAGAAATATTGTCCAAATGTCCGCGGAACTTCAACCATGGACCAGCCATAGAAATATGATCCGTTGTACATTTTCCTTTTGCTTTGATGAGGAGTTTTAATCCGTTCAGATCGGTACCTTCCCAAGCCGCAAATGGATCGAGCAATTGTAAGCGTTTTGAATCGGGAGCAACATTGACTTGTACCTGACTTCCATCAGCAGCAGGCGCTTGGAATCCGGCATCTTCAACGGCAAATCCTTTTTCAGGAAGCTCGAATCCTGTTGGTGGATCGAGTTTTACCATCTCTCCATTTTCATTCATCAACGAATCGGTGAGTGGGTTGAAAGTCAAATCGCCAGCGATGGCGAGTGCCGTAACCAACTCCGGCGAAGCAACGAAGGCATAAGTATTTGGATTTCCGTCTTGACGCGCTTGGAAGTTGCGGTTGAACGAATGTACAATCGTATTTTTTTCTTTTTTATCAGCACCCATGCGCGCCCACATGCCAATGCACGGGCCACAAGCATTTGCAAAAACTTTCGCACCAATGGCGTCAAATGTTTTCAAGAATCCATCGCGGTCGATGGTATAGCGAATTTGCTCTGAGCCGGGTGTGATGGTAAATTCGGCTTTTGTCTTTAAATTTTTATCGGCAACTTGTTGTGCAAGTGATACCGCGCGCGAAATATCTTCGTACGATGAGTTGGTGCAAGAACCAATCAGACCAACTTCAACTTTGGTAGGCCATCCGTTTTGTGCAGCCGCCTCTTTCATTTTAGAAACCGGTGTTGCCAAATCGGGAGAGAATGGTCCGTTGATATATGGCTCAAGTTCGTTCAGATTGATTTCAATAACCTGATCAAAATATTGTTCTGGATTGGCATATACTTCTGGATCGGCATTGAGGTGTTCTTTTACCGCATTTGCAGCATCAGCAACTTCATTGCGACCCGTAGCACGCAAGTAACGTTCCATCGAAGCATCGTAACCAAAGGTTGATGTTGTAGCACCAATCTCAGCACCCATATTTCCGATGGTTCCTTTTCCGGTGCAGCTTAATGATTCTGCACCATCGCCAAAATACTCGACGATACATCCTGTACCACCTTTTACGGTAAGAATGCCAGCTACTTTGAGAATGATGTCTTTGGCCGAAGCCCAGCCGTTTAATTTTCCGGTGAGTTTGATGCCAATGAGTTTAGGCCATTTCAATTCCCAAGGTAGGCCAGCCATCACGTCGCAAGCATCAGCACCACCAACACCAATGGCAATCATGCCAAGGCCGCCAGCGTTTACGGTATGCGAGTCGGTACCAATCATCATCCCGCCAGGGAACGCATAGTTTTCGAGCACGATTTGGTGAATGATTCCAGCGCCCGGTTTCCAAAAACCGATGCCGTATTTATTCGAAACAGAAGCGAGGAAATCGAATACTTCTTTGCTTTCAGCATTGGCAAAATCGAGGTCAATTTTAGCACCTGTTTTAGCCGTGATGAGGTGATCGCAGTGAACAGTAGAAGGTACAGCCACTTTTTTACGACCAGCTTGCATAAACTGAAGCAGGGCCATTTGCGCCGTAGCATCTTGCATGGCTACACGATCGGGGTTAAAATCGACATAATCATTTCCACGTGCGTAGGGTTTTGCAGGAGCGTCGCCACTCAAATGCGCGTAGAGAATTTTTTCGGTTAATGTGAGCGGGCGACCCGTGAGTTGGCGCGCTGCTTGTACTTTGGCAGGAAGTGCGGCGTAAACCGCTTTGATCATGTCCAGATCGAAGACCATGGTGTATAAAGGTTTTAGTTTTTGCGATTTAATAAAATCCGATACAAAATTAACAAAACCTGCGGCTGTGCGACGCTATCGGTGCGCTATTTTCAGGTACTTTTGCATTAATTTAGTTGCTTAACGAAGAAATCCTGCCGTTATGGAAATTCCTTTGCGCGAAACAATACGCATGGCCCGCGAAGCCATCAAAGGACAACGCCTGCGCGCCAACCTCACCATTTTAATTATCGCCATCGGGATTTTGGCTTTGGTCGGAATTTTAACGTCGATTGATGCCATCAAATCGTCTATCAGTTCCAATTTCACGCGCATGGGCGCGAGTACGTTTACCATTCGCAACAAAGAAACAACCATTCGTGTCGGTAACCGCGGACGAAAGCCTAAAAAATTCAGAAGCATTACTTACGACGAGGCGCAGCGATTTAAAGCGGGTTTTGAATTTCCGGCATCGGTTTCTATTTCAACGTTTGCAACGATGACCGGAACGCTCAAATACAAATCGGAAAAGAGCAACCCTAATATTCAGGTTTTTGGAAGTGATGAAAATTACCTCGCCACAGCTGGTTATGAAATTGAATCGGGCCGCAATTTTTCGCCACAAGAAGCGCGAACGGGAGCGCATGTGGTGATTATCGGACACGATATCAAAGCTATTTTATTCGATGCGAAAGAAAATCCGATCGGGAAAGTAATCGCTGTCGGAAGCGGGAAATACCGTGTCATTGGTTTGCTCAAATCGAAGGGAAACAGCATGGGTTTTGGGGGCGATAAAATTGCCTTGTTGCCGATTGAAAATGTGCGGCAGTACTTCCCACGTCCAGATATGACGTTTACCATCAATGTACTGGCGGCAAATTCGCGGCTTTTGGATTTATCAGTATCAGAAGCAACAGGATATTTCCGTACCGTCAGAAAAGTGGAATTGGGCGAGGAAGACAATTTTGAAATTACCAAGAGCGATAATGTGGCGGCCTTGTTGATCAATAACTTGCGTTATGTAACACTTGGTGCCACGGCGATCAGCGTCATTACACTGTTGGGTGCAGCTATTGCGTTGATGAATATCATGTTGGTTTCGGTAACCGAACGCACGCGCGAAATCGGAACACGAAAGGCTTTGGGCGCAACACAAAAAACGGTGCGCAAGCAATTTTTAGCAGAAGCAATTATTATCTGTTTGTATGGCGGATTTTGGGGCATTGTGCTCGGTATCGCATTGGGCAATGTGTTAGCGCTTATTCTGGGCGCGTCCTTTCTCATTCCATGGAACTGGATTTTACTGGGCGTGAGTTTGTGTTTTGTGATTGGTTTGGTCTCTGGATTTTATCCCGCGGTGAAGGCTTCGCGCTTAGATCCGATTGAGGCTTTGCGATACGAATAATTCAGCGAAATTTTAGGGAATTAATTCAGAATCAAATACGTTTGGTGTGTGTGGGATGGTAACTCGCTGCGCTCGTTTTTTTTAGACGTGAGACTTGAGACAAGAGACAAGAGACGTGAGACGTGATGAATTGCAACTCACCAACTCACCAACTCACTAATTCACCAATTTACTAATTCACGAACTCGTCAAGTCTCTAGTCTCAAATCTCACGTCTCATGTCTGTGTAGGCCCTGCGCGCGGAACACAGGAACAAATAAAAAAGCCCTAAAACAAAACAGGCATCCGAATAAACGAATGCCTGTTTTGAAAAGGTAAAACGGAGTGTTGAACTTATTCGCCAACCACTTCGAATGAGAAAGTAGCAAGTACTTCTTTGTGAATACGAGCTTTCGCGGTGTAGGTACCAACAGTTTTAACAGTATCGGCATTATCAATAGTGATGTTGCGACGATCCACGTCAATACCGAGAACGCGAAGCGATTCGGCAAGTTGAACTGCGGTAACAGAACCAAAGATTTTGCCGTTTTCGCCGGTTTTAGCACCAACTTTAACGGTCATGTCTTTGAGTTTGTTTGCGAGCGATTCTGCTTCAGCTTTGATTTTCGCTTCTTTGTGAGCGCGCTGACGCATATTTTCGGCGTGAATTTTCTTGTTTTTCTCGTCGGCAAGGATAGCCATGCCGCGCGGGATAAGGAAATTGCGTCCGAAGCCGGGCTTTACACTAACGATATCGTTTTTGTAACCGACATTTTTGAGATCTTGTTTGAGAATGACTTCCATCGTGCTGTTCCTCCTGGATTATTTGAGAAGATCGGCCACATACGGCATCAGCGCGATATGGCGTGCGCGTTTCACTGCTTGTGAAACTTTACGCTGGTATTTAACTGAAGTTCCGGTCAAACGACGTGGGAGCAATTTTCCTTGTTCGTTCACGAATTTGAGCAGAAAGTCACTGTCTTTGTAATCGATGTATTTAATACCGGCTTTCTTGAAGCGGCAGTATTTTTTCTTCTTCACCTCGACAGTCGGAGGGTTGAGATAGCGGATTTCAGAGCTATTATCGGCCATGACGTTTTAAATTGAGGTGGATTACGCTTTTTCGGTTTCTTTCTTAGCTTTTGCTTTCGAACGACGTTTTTCGTTGAAGGCAATGCCGTATTTGTCGTGAGCCACGGTGAGGAAACGCATAACGCGCTCGTCACGTTTGTAAGTGGTTTCGATTTCGCCAACCAACTTTTCATTGCTGGTGGTGTATTCGAAGAGATGGTAATGGCCGGTGGACTTCTTTTGGATTTGGTAAGCCAGTTTTCTTAGGCCCCAAGATTCCTCATGAACGATGTTCGCACCAAGGTCTTTCAAAGCCTTGCGGAACTTGCCCACCGCCTCCTTTGCCTGTTCTTCAGACAAAACGGGAGTCAAAATGAAGACGGTTTCGTAGTGATACATGATTGTTTGGTTTAAATGGTTTTCCCTTTTTGGGACGGCAAAGGTAATGATTTTGTTTGGATGAGCAAGGGATACTTGAAAAAACAAGCATGAATATTGGACTAAGCAAGCTGTTTTCTAGGACGTTAGTCCTCATCTTTGGCCTTTTCGGCCTCAAACCGATTAATTTGGCGCGTATCTGGCGTTCCAATTTGTGATTTATTAGGATGTTTACAAAAAATAGAACGTTTTCAAATGCCGCCTAACCAACAAACCCGCACAAACCAGATCGCGCATCTATTCCAAGAACTGTATGCTGGCCATCCGTGGATTGATGTTACCCTTTACGATACCTTGCAACAACTTACGGCGGCACAAGCCAAAAAGCATCCATACGCACAGTGTCATTCCATTTGGGAAATTGTCAATCACCTCATTACTTGGCGTGGCGTGCTTTTGTCTCGCGTAAAAGGAAATTTAATTGAAGTACCCGATTCCAATTTTTTTGAACCTGTTTCCGATACATCGGTTATGGCTTGGAAAACAACCCTCCAAAAACTCGACGATTCACAGAATCAATGGCTGAAATTTTTGAGCGAATTAAACGATGAAGCACTCAACGAAAAATTCCCAAGCGGATTTTCGCGCTACGATTTAATTCATGCTGTATTGCAACACGATGTCTATCACTTAGGACAAATTTCCTTGTTGCTGAAAGCGGTTTAACGTTAAAGATTATTTAATCATATTTTTGGTAGTCGTAAGTGAATCTAGTGTTGTTAAAATATGAAACAGAAATAATTAAGCCGTTTGAATCTAGTGTAGGTTGGGGAAAACTCGAATTATCTTGAGACATAGGTGCAGGGTGATCAGCATAAGCAAATCCTAATAAGTCTTCGTGTTTTTTTATCCAAGAGCTTATCTGTTCTGTTGGTATTGCGATGTTGTTCTTGAGCACTTTGGTAACTTTTCCTTGTTGATTGTAAATTGGAGTATAGGTTGTTTTGACATCTTTCTTGTAAATGACTTCTTTTTCTAAACGTAACATTTTATCGTAGTAAAAAGAATCAGTTTGCAGTAAATTCCAATTTGTATCGTATTGATTTTTTTTCGTAACGAAATCATCTCTATGCCAAACAACCTGATGATCATTGATCAACGAGTCGCGATACGCTTTACTAAAGCTCCCTTCTATTCTTTTACAATTGTAAACGGCAGCAAGTTTCCCATTTTCATAAACACTATGCTTGACAAGAACTTTCATGTTATATTCATAAATGCCAACTAGGGTTAAGGTGTCTGATTTTATTGCCTTTGCATAATGTGATTCCGAATAAACATAGCGATCCGAGGTGTACGAATAACTAATTTTACTAATAAGAGACATGTTAACAAAAAAGCGCTGCTCTGTTTTTCTATGAATTGTGTCGTAAGACATTTCCACCCAATCTTTGCCGTTTGCTTCGATTTCTTTTGTTATACGTCCATGTCTGTTATACTCAACTGTTTTTTGTATTTTCTTAGGTGTATTAGGAGCTTCTTTGTAAATAGTTATTGATTTAATATGATTGCTTCTGATTTTCGATGAATCGGGAAGCTCAATGTTTTGAGCAGCTGCGAAAAAAGGAACAGATAGGTAACAGAATAGAACGGGAAATAGGAGTCGCATAGACATTGGTGTTTTTACGTTTCAACAAAAGTATGAAATCAACTTATGCTGTATTAGAAAACGACGTTTATCACTTAGGACAAATTTCCTTGTTGCTGAAAGCGGTTTAACGCATTACTTTTTTGATTTTTTCTTCGACGATTTTGCTTTTTGGTTAAAAGCAAGCGCCAGATCAATCCAATAATCGAATTGTTTTTTGCTTTTCATGCCCGATGCTTCAACTAAAACATACCCTTTCAGTACACGGCCTGTAAATTCCATTGGTCGGCATCCATGTTGATCGAGCGCCATTTCGTATAATTCGGGATCGATGCGGCACATTAGCTCATCTTGCATGATTCCAACGCACATTTTATCGTTGTACATGAAGGTTAGTCCACCCATCATCTTTTTTTCTTCAACCGGCGATAAGTCTGCAAAACGTTCGCGAATCCGGTTAGCGAGTTTTTCGTTGTAAGCCATTGTGCAAATTAAAGGAAATGCACACACATGCACAACGAGCATGGTACGATGAAAGAAACACTGTATTTTTACAACCGCAATGGACTTACTCCGCGAGAAAATTTTATTTCTAACGTCAACACCGCTCTACGCCATCCTCATTGGTTTGGAAATGGGCTTGAGTGCTTGGCATCACCGCAAACTCTATTCAACCAAAGGAACGCTGGTGAATTTTTACCTGATGTTTTTGAATTTTGGGTTGGATGTTTTGCTGCGTGGTTTTGTGCTGGTGTTTCTCGGTTGGTTTTACCTCAACTACAAATTGGTGAGCATCGACAATGTTTGGATGTATTGGATTGCCTTGCTGTTTGCCGAAGATTTTATCTTTTACTGGCTACATCGCGTCGATCATTATTGCCGTGTGTTTTGGGCCGTGCATGTTACGCATCATTCGTCAGAAGAATTTAACCTTACGGTTGGATTTCGTTCTTCCGTTTTTCAGCCATTGTATCGGTTTGTTTGGTTTATTCCGCTTCCGCTTCTTGGCTTTCGTAGCGAAGACATTATGCTCATGTATGCGGCCACGCAGATCTACGGCATCATCATTCACACGCAAACGGTTGGCAAACTCGGTCCGCTAGAATGGATTTTTTCTACACCATCGCACCACCGCGTACATCATGCCTCAAACATTCCGTACCTCGATAAAAATATGGGCATGGTGTTTATTTTCTGGGATCGTTTGTTTGGAACATTTGCCGAAGAAAAAGAAACCGTGAAGTATGGATTGACGAAAAATTTAGAACAACCGTATCATCCGGCAAACGTTGTCTTTCACGAATGGAAAGAAATTGCAAACGACGTAGCGAAACCAATTTCTTGGAAAGCGAAACTCATGTACCTCTTCGGCCCTCCCGGATGGAGCCACGACGGAAGTCGTAAAACATCAAATCAATTGCGGAAAGAGTTGTTGGATAAATAAACGGGTGTTTGGAGTGGGGGGGGGGGTGGGGTTTTGCGTTCGGGCAGATCTCGAAGCACTAAACCCGCTTTTTTGCCAAATGCCTGTTAGCACCGGTTATTCTATTATTCTGTTTGTTCATTCTCTATAATTTCTGCTACAAATGTTCCGCTTTTGTCTTTGTAAATTTCAACTAAAAGGTTTGCTCTACCTTCTTGATATGTTCGCTTTATCTGGAGCAAATATTTGTCGCCTTTCTTGTCAATGTTTAAAATTTCGTCATTTGCCCCATCGTCATCTTTAAGTTCAAAGTAAGGATAATTGTCTTGGTAATTTTTGTTCTTGACCATTTTTACAAGTCCTTCGTAATTGACAGACTTGTCTGAGAAAATTACTGGAGTGTTAATTGAACAACCTGTTAAACCGTCATCGTCTGAAACTCCAATTCCAAAATAAGTTGTCGCAATGAATGAAACTTCGTTGTTGTTAATTTTTACTGTTTTGTTTTGAATGTGTTTAATTGGCTCATAAATTTTTCTTCCGTCAACATAACCTTCTAAGTCTTTTGTTTTTATTTTGACATATTTGAATTCTTGGCAATAGTCGTCTGTTGGTTTAGCTTTATGATATTTGTCGCTTACTTCTATAACATCTACAAAGTGTTCGTTTAAGGATGAAATATCTTTGATCTCTTTAAAATTCGCGTCTAACAATTTTATGTTGTTACCAAGTAAAATTACTCGTCCGTTGGCTTTGTAAAAAGTGATTTTAGGTTGGTTAGAGTCAGTCTTAATACTTTCCGATTTTTCAGTTGTATCTTGGTTCGTTTTGTTTTCTTGTTGTCCGCAAGAAATTAGTAAAATCAAACTCAATATTGTTGTCAGTGTTTTCATTGTCTCTTTGTCGTCTGTTATACTTGCTGCTAACGGTTTGGGTCTTGGCGCCGTTTTTTGCTATGTCCAAGTTATGCATTTGAGCATTAACACGCAAAAATGCAAGTAGGAGTTGTTTGACCATCGTTATTTATTTGTCATTCCAATGTGCGGATAAACTATATTCTTAACATAGTCCGGAATCCAATCTCGCGCCTCTTCCAATAAGTGTTTTCGCGTTTTTAATTTTTCTGTTAAACTGTTTAGCAGAAACACATTTTTATTGGCATTGTCCACTAGATTGTCATAAATAATGATACAAAGGGCGTCGGTCAATATTTTACGTTTATTCACTAATATGTTTTCATTGTCAAGTAGATCGAGCATTAAATCTATGTATGATTCTTCTGCTAAAAGTATTTCTTCGTCTTGTGGCATTAAATGAAGGTCTTTGTCTTTGCCCCATTCCATTAAAAGTTCCTTGTCCAACGTTATTGGATTTCCACCGATTGATATACAGTCGGTGGAGCCACATTTAGTACATGAAGAATTCCAAATGGATTTGAAGTCATACAACTCAAATGCCTTTTGCTTTTTAGTCAACGGGAATTTATCTCGATTTTCGCAAACCTTACACTTCCTTTCTATATAATACTCTTGGTCAGTCATAATGTTGGATAACGGTTGGGGGCTTGGCGTTGGTGGGGCATTTGAAAAACTTTAGCCCAACATTTGCACAAATGCCCAATAGAATTACAAATGTTGAGTTGACAACAGTCTGCCCCATTAATACCAATACGATGTTGTATGCCGTTTTATTTATCTGCATTTAGTTCTCTTTTGATTTCGTCAACAAACATTGACGGATTCTTTCCTTTCAAAATGTCGTCCAACCAAAACGTCTCAAGAAGTCCAAGTCCATAATCTGCAGCTGGTTGCAGGACTGCACCAACAACTGCACCCGCTTGTCCTGCAATTGCAGCACCTAATCCAGTGCTAATTGCGAATGACCCCAGGTTTTTTATAAATTTTCCTTTACTCTTTTCAAGAAATTTAGTTTTACCTTTTATTTCATTTATGTATGCTTCGGTTACTTCATAGCAATTAGAATTCTCACCAACTTCATTTATCCATTTACGATAATACTTTGCAGTAGATAAATGCCTAATCTTGAAAACTGTCTCAAAATTCATTCTCTCTTTTAGATATAACTCCTGAAGGTTTGGCACGTTCTCAATTTTTAAAATCTCTGATGTGTTACCTGCTACGTTATAAGCTTTGCCAATATTTTCAATATTTTGTTTGCAAATTTCTATGTGTTCAAAATTTTCATAGCTTTTAAGGTTGAAATTTGCAAGAATTGAAGTTTCAATAACTTTATGTCCGAGTTCAAGTAGGAGCTGTCTTTCATTCAAATCCAATTGTGTCGGGTCTTTAGTATTGGGTAAACCAAGCGATGCTAAATTGTTATTTGTGTAAGCGTCAAGAATTAATTTTTCTGAATTGGTCGCAATCTTCATTCCGTCAGGAACAACATAATTTTTCAAAGCTTTCTTGGTGAGTGTCCTTGCATATTTCTTGTCTAAATTGAAATTTGATAATGCGTAATGGATGTTTCTCTCAGGGTCAAGGTCTTCTTCAGACAGTGAGCCTGCAGCAATTGGAGGCTGTCCATAAATTACGGATTGGTCTATTTCATCTTTTTCGTTTTGTCTGCCTGTGCTAGTAAAAATCATCGGAGAGTATATCATAAATCTGATATAACCACTCTCAAGCAATCGTTCAACAATTGGAAGTCCTAGTCTGCTAATTAAGAAGACTAGTGCAAAGTTTAATCGACCCGTAGAAATTGATATCTTGTCAAACAGAAGCAACTGTTCAAATAAACTTGCAAGTATTTTTTGGTCTTGGTCTGGCGTCAGTCTTGGATATTCAAAGTAGTGAGGTGAGCCAATACTTGAGTTAAAAACTTCACTTTTCATATGAGGGACTTAAAAATGGCAACTAACTAATCTATTAACAAAACAAACCTACACCAATCCACCCAAATACAGATGCATTGACGAAAGTTTTATAAAACCTGTTTCGTATCGTACAATTTTTTGAAATTCGCAATCACCACAATCCCCCGCGCCAAAAACTCAGCTCGTCCGCCGCAGAACTATTTCTTATTCTTATAAAGCGCGCCATTCAAATTCGCATACCGCAAGGTAATTTCCATGCCGCCCTGCGATTTGGAAGCAACTTTGTACGTCGATACATTCAGGTCATAAGAGAGACCAATGAAAATATCGCCTAAATCAAAATACACTTGTGGAATGATGGCGTCTTTGTAACGATACGATGCGCCAAAGGCAACACCCGTTTCGGTATAGAAATTTGTAATTTTTGTGCCGTTCTGCATGCGGTAACGAAACATCGAACCAATCAGAATTTCGTTCGTTGGTCCTTGGTTCATGAAATAACCACCCGGACGAATCGACCATTTCGAATCGGGCACATCGAATCGGTAATTGGCATGTGCTACAATGCGCATATACAAACGCTCGCCACCACCACCATGAAAACGTTGCTGTGGTTTGTTGAAATGAAACGCCGATAAACCGATGTTCAATTCGCGCACATTTTTTCCAGAAAAAGTACTTGCTGCATTTCGGAATTGAGCCGCAATACCACCCGATAAATCGGCATACAAAAACGAAGTAAGAATATTACTCTCATTCGATGGCGCACTCGGATCGTAACTGCCATTGATGTATTGATTTTCCCATTGCAGCGAACTGGTTGTGGCCGAGCGTTGTCCAAATCCTGCTTGAATGCCCGCCGAAAATTTTGTCGTACTCGTTATCGGAACAATGCCCGAAACCGAAACGCTGCCTTGCTTTGTGCCAAAATTAGAATCGCCAGCTTTGTCGCTGTAAGCAAAAATACCAATGCCCATGTAGGCACCATTTTTTTTGTAATTCAACGGCATATCAAAAGCCGTAGCCATTGTTTTGTATGGATTGCCAAGCGATGCCCACTGCGAACGATAATGCCCCGAAATACGAAATAAACCATCAAACACACCCGTGTAAGCCGGATTCAAATGCATCGGCGTTTCGTTGAATTGCGAAAAATGAATGTCTTGCGCAGACAAGGTCAACGAACCCAAACCAACAACAAGAGCAAATACAAAGCGACGCATGTTTTCTCCTTTCCGAACTTAGCGAACAACCGT
This sequence comes from Bacteroidota bacterium, assembly GCA_013298545.1. Taxonomy (GTDB): domain Bacteria; phylum Bacteroidota; class Bacteroidia; order Palsa-965; family Palsa-965. Next base: position 22,022 of record JAAFIA010000061.1, read on the forward strand.
AATGTTTCCAGATTTGTGCGAAGACGTTCCATCCACAAATGTTACGTTTAGCACATACGCATAAACGCCTGAGCCAACAAACTGACCATTCATCTTTCCGTCCCAACCGATGCTAAGATCATTTGTTTTGAAGGCAATTTGTCCCCAACGATCATAGACAATAAATTCTGCTGTTTGCACACCATCGAGACCATGAATGAAAAGCACATCATTTTGCCCATCATTGTTTGGCGAAAACGCATTTGGAATAAATGTGTTTTCGAGTATTTCAATCGTTTTGTAATGCGCAATGATGTGATCGTTTTGGGTTAAGTCTGTCGTGATGCTATCGTCGTTTGCCGATGGTGATGGAACATTGACCATTTCCCAATAATCGAAAATATATTGCGGCGAAGTTGGTTCCGTTTGTAAGATAATTGGAATGCCACCAAAATAAGAACCCGTCCACGGAAACACATCGAGGAAAAGTGAATTGAGTTCAACTGTTCCCGCGCCTGGAGGATCTACTTCTACAATCAGTTCGTATGGGCCAGTCAAATTGTAGCAATCAATCATGCCTTGATTCATGGCCGCACAACGCGCTGTGATGTAATTTTGTAAAACCGTAACGTTGTTTTGCCAGCCGCCCAACGTGCCGCCCCATTTCGCAATCTGACCGGGCATTTCCGGTTGAATTTCGCCAAGCATCGAACTCAATACCGCTTGCATCGTATCGCATTTGAATGTGGTATTCATCAAATCCACAAACCGATTGATGTAGTATTGTTTAAAAGTTGGATTCGTCATTAATGCATTCACAATCGGCACATGGCCTTGTCCGCCCGGATCAGGAAGCGATTCTGGATCGCAAGGATCGGCATTGGGCGAAGTATCTGGAATACCTGTGTAATTGATGTAATGACCAAACGTAGCATCGTTGTCCCACAACGCATAACGCCAACGTTTTTTATCTCCAGCCGGATCCATACCGCGCCACCAAGCCGTATTCCAATTCAACCAATCGGACGTAACTACATACGAATTGAGAACGATGTAATCAACTAAACTCTGCCAGTTATAAGTTGTATCGACATACGCCCAATTTGCAGCGTTTGCCATGTTGTTGCTGGTAACAAATGTTTTGAAATTGTTCCAGTCGGTTTGTGCTTGCGTGCCACCATATTCAGACCACGTGTTGCCCCAGGTTTTCAAAAACTGAAGGTTGTCTTCATCTTGTTGAAAATAGTGATCGGTAAAATCAGCATCGTCCACTTTTTCGCGCATGTCGTAAACACCCCAATACTGGCCATTAACATACACTACGCAGGGTTCCCAAGAACGCTCATCAAGATTTAAATCATGCGTTTGCGAAAGGTGATGCACATACGAATCGCGAATGTGCGCGCCATTTTCAAATGGATAGTTATCATTCGCAGCCGCTTTGATGATGATGCGTTGAAATTTCTGACGGTTTTTGGTGCGGAATAATTTCCACTTCAGTGCATCATTATAACCCATTTGATCCGATGCTACAAAATCAAATCCACGTTGGTCATACGCCCACGAGTCGTTACCATGTTTATTCGACGTTCCTGTTGCTTCTGTGCGAAATGTTCCCGATGCATCAAAATATTCGAGCGAAGAAGTGGGTTCTGCACCCCAACTTCCGTTTACAAGCAAATCAAACATATCATCGCCAGCTACAGAGAGCACAGCAATGGTATGTGGACTATTGATGAAGTACGAATTGGTTTCGATAAAACTCGCTGGAATATCGGCTTGGCTACTAAATCCACGTGCACGAACAACTGTTGTTGCAGCTACATTCAGTGGCGCTCCGTATGTTGGAGAAGCCATGGTCGGCTCTGTGCCATCTGTTGTATAATGGATTGTAGCCGTTGCATCAGTAGTGGTAATCGAAACGTTTTGAGCGCCAGGATAAAATCCCGGTCCAACGCTGAATACTGGAGTAGGTGAGTACGGCTGTTTCGGTGTTCCCGAATTGTTTGAAGCGTTTGACGTTGGTGTTGTAAAAACGCTCCACGTATTTGCGCCATCAGTTGTTCTTCCCCAAGAATGCCCAACTTGATTACGGCGAATGGTTAATGAGTCGATGAGTGTGCCGTTGGCATCGGAGAAAATTAATTCATCGGGTTTGCATTGCGTGAGTTTGAAATTGGTATGAAACCAAACACCAAAAACCAAATCGCGCCCAGAACAAAAAATTCGGAAATAACCTCCCGCGCTGATGTTGCCAGATGGGAACACCCATTTTGTTGGATTGTTTAAGTTATCGCTCAGGTAATAGCCTGTTAAATTTACAGCTGCAGGCCCAGCATTGTACAACTCGATCCAATCTGAATAATCGGCAAAATTATCGGCAATACTATTGACGTTTGCGGCTGAGTATTCATTGATGACAATCTGCGCACGGGCCGAAGAATAGGTCAAGACGCAGATTAGGAGGAGGAAGTGGTAGAAGGAACGTACCATGAGTTTGGATTGTTGAGCATGTAAATATATTGTTTTCAAACGATTAAAACAAAACCCGAATCTACAAGTGGCAGATTCGGGTGTGTAAGTGAGGAATGAAATATTTATTTGGGCGAAGAAACTTCGTCGGGCTTAAGATATGTTGTTGACATCAAGCTCTCCAATTCAAGCATGGCCGCAACAGCAACCTGCGAGTAATTTTGTGAGGAATTGCCAAAGTTTCCGGCCTTTGTATGCCACAAGGTTTTAATCAAGTCGATATTGCCTTCGCATGGATTGATGACGGCTAAGGCTTTCTCTACATTTCCAGCACCAGCGTGGTAAACGTGTAAAACAAGTAACCGATACCAAAGATCGGATTGTTTGTACGCAATGCCGCGTTTTTCGAGCATCGCATTGGTGTATGGAATGCAAATGGTACGAATCAGTTTTGCCGCAGCCCACGCCGATTTGTCGAAGTCTTTGCGTTCGTCAACAGACTTATTCACTTTCAAGCCCATTTTGATGGCAACGCCTTTCATCAATTGAAAAGCCCCCATCGCACCAGCGTTTGATTTCAATGTTTTCCCCGGGCTTTCAATCAGTAAAATGGCTTGGGCATAAAACGGATCTACGCCTTCGCGTTGGAAAATAGGAATAGCGCGATCAATTTGTGGAATGACGGCATTGACATCATAGAAATTGTTTTTGCCGAGGGTAAAGAAAATACGCGAAGAGTCGGCGAGCTGATGGGCAACGCGGAGGCTATCGCGGTAATGCACTTGCCCCGAATCGCCTAGCGCATTCCAATCTTTTGAAGAGAAAGTCGCGTAGATTGTCCGATCATGCCCCAGATTAACAAGCCCCGAATCGGGCGATAGGTTAATGATACGCCGCCAGAAAACCATTTGTGGCAAGGTGTCTAATCCTTGGTGGTGGATTTGATCGGTAAGTACCATGTAACGCCAAGTGGTATCGCGCAAACCAGAGGCACGAACAATATCGTCGTTAAAACGGATGGGTTCTTGCGCAAGCGCAGGAAGTGCGGCGAGGGCCAACACGAGTGTGAAAAAATGGCGCTTCATTCTGGTCATATCTTCAAAGAAACGAAGACCATGCCGATTTATGATAAAAAAAGCCAAAATTTTTCAACGTTCTTAGGTGGATAAGAATTCTGGGGGTGTTTTTTCTTGTTGTGGTTGAGTTTTCTCACGCACGACCATGATGAAGTTATCGTGGACGGGGAGATAACCCAAGTCGTAGCAAAATTTATATGTATCGCCTTTGCGGGTGGTAAGGGTGTGGGTATGGTAACCAAAATGAAACCCTTTTTCTTCTAATTTTTTTCTGTGAACGGTATTGGTTTTTCCGCCCGGAGATAGTAAATGGAGAATCCGCCGATTGCGACGCAAGATGTTGTTTAAATTACGAATATGGTTATTTGCATCACTGTTTTGCCGGTTATTATACGTATTCCGGCATTGATCGGAACAGAATTTTTTATCCTGTCTGCCATGCATCGGCATGGCGCAGTCCAGACAAATTTGATTCATAGATAGTATGTAGTGTGGTTATTTGTTTTAACGATAAAAATAAATTATTGGTTACGTTTTATGCTTTTCTGTGTAGTAATAATAAATTTTAATATTGTAAATGTATTTTTATTGATGGAGCTATTGCATGTGATTTTGTTGTATGGCTATATATATAAATTAAAAGTAATAACTTTTTGAAACTTTTGAACTTAAATATTCGTTTTTACATTAAATTAAAACATGTAATCATGAAACTCCAAAAACAATTTATCAGCAAGATTACAGCCCTTGTTTTGGTAAGCATTTTAGTTCAGGCTTGCTCACGGCAACAAAAAGAATCTTTCCCAAAAGATCAAGCTGCAATCACACAAAAACACATTGATGGTCATGCCGAACGTATGGCTATACTCGAACTCCCTTCGACTGCACAAAAAGTAGTATTTGAGCAAAAAACAGGTCCTGTTAAAGTTGCTATATGGCAAGATAAACTAAATCAAGTCATCAGTCATGGTGGTTGGAATGCAAGTCAGTTAGCATACATAGATCAGGCTCGAATCCAATTGCATGCTGAATTATGGACTACAGGCAGTGTTCAAGAAACTGATTTTATGACCAGATTTCATGATTCATGGGTAAGCAATGCAAAACAGGCATTTGACGAAAATCAACTGGGATGGATAATCGCAACGCTCGATGATTACACACCTTCCGGGCCAGTTACAAACCCTGATGTAGATGATTGCGATTGTAGTTTTTCATCAGATTGGTGTCCGGGATCATCCTATTGTCAAGGATCAAATTGTGGACAAACTGGGCACGGATGTGGAATGTTTTGGGTGTATAAATGCAAAGGTGAATGCTCGTATTAAATTCTCAGAACATAGTACCATGAAAAGAAACTTAATCATACTGTTTGGTGCCGTCGTACTCACCTTCCTGATCGATATCACGTTTGCCATTGAAATTGGTCCGCTAACATGGATGGTCTCACTCGTGGTTGGTTTCTTTTCCTGTTTTTTATGCTATCACTTTCAGTTGAAAAAAATCATCGATTTTATTTTTCTACTTGTTCCATTAGTGGCATTGAGTTTATTTATAGCGTTTGTCAACACCGATTTATTTCTCTTTGCAACACCGATTATATACTTGGGATTGTTTGTAGGATCTTGTGCTTACATCTGTTTTCGTTTTGATCGAAAGCCCGCGTACAAAATTATTTTGTTGAGTTTTATTTTACTTTTTAGCGTCATTTTCAGCATCTACCTTATTCCGAGGTATTACATGTTTTTGCAAACATCTATTCCGCAAGAAAGCAACTATGCTTTTACCGAAGATGTGGTCGATCTTCAGGGCCTTCCGTTTGATCTAGAAAAGGTTCAAGGAAAAACGTTATTGATTGCGATTTCGACTACACATTGCGCTCCTTGCCGAAAGCAAGAAGTAGAATTAGAGGAGCTTGTACGAATGTATAACGATACATCCAATCTTAGACTAATTCATATTATTGTTGAGAACAAACAACAAAATGACCTGCTTGAATTTTTAAAATTACACCCCAATTTGCAACCCGTATATCGTGCAACGGATAAATTGATGAATCATTTTAATTTTGACGGCGTACCGAATACACTACTGGTAAATAAAAACGGAAAGGTTGTGTGGGTACACCGAGGCTTTCCGATAGCAAGTGCTTTGCCCGTTTATCGCCAGCAGCTTCTCGTTGCAATTGATGCTTGTGTAAATGGTTCGGATTAAATGCAAATAGCGAGCATATAATTCCCTCATTCCGATTACCTTTAGCACAACATGAAAAACTATTTATTTCTTCCAGTATTTTTATTGAGCAACATCTTCTCAAATGCGCAAAATCCAGATTCTACAATGGTCTCGCGCATTTTTGGTGAGGCACTCGTAAACGGAAAAGCCCACGATCAACTGCGTGTCTTGTGTAAAAATTATGGGCCACGCCTAAGTGGCTCGCCTGGTGCTGCTGCGGCGGTTGAATATACCTATCAAGTCATGCTTCAAATGAGGCTTGATTCGGTTTGGAAACAACCTTGCATGGTGCCACATTGGGAACGCGGAACAAAAGAACGCGCCAGTATTTTGAATACACAGATACGCGGCAATGTCGATGTTAAAATCTGTGCGCTTGGCGGCTCTGTTGCTACGCCCGCCAAAGGCCTTCGCGCCGAAGTGATTGAAATTCACGATTTCGATGAGCTTAAAAAAATCGGGAAGAAAGGTGTAGAAGGTAAAATTGTATTCTACAACCATCCATTTGACAATAGCTTGTATTCTACGTTTGCCGCATACAGCGAAGCCGTTCGTTACCGCTGGCAAGGTCCTTCCGAAGCACAAAAACTTGGTGCAGTTGGTGTTATCGTACGTTCTATGACGAATGCGATCGACGATCATCCGCACACAGGCGTTATGCGCTACGACTCGCTTGGCGCAACGATTCCTTCAGCCGCAATCAGTACACGCGATGCCGAATTGCTCAGTCATATTTTAAAGACCGAAGGCAAAACATTTTTTTACATGGAAATGAATTGTCAGAAATTTCCCGACATCCTTTCTTACAATGTCATTGGTGAAATTCGAGGCAGTAAATTTCCGAACGAAGTCATTGCTTTCGGTGGCCACCTCGATGCTTGGGATCTTGGCGAAGGCGCGCACGACGACGGCGCTGGATGCATGCAAGCCATTGAAGTGCTTCGTATTTTCAAAGCACAAAATATTCGTCCGCAACACACCATCCGCGCGGTCATGTGGATGAATGAAGAAAACGGCGGACGCGGCGGTGCCGAATATGCCCGTGTAGCCGCTGCCAAAAAAGAAAAACACCTTGCAGCCATTGAATCCGATGCCGGAGGATTTAGTCCGCGTGGATTTGGTACAACCATGAAACCCGAACAGCGTGCAAAAGTCATGAGTTGGGGCAATTTATTTTTGCCTTACGGCATTCACGATTTATCCAGCAGCGGAGGTGGTGCCGACATCGAAGACCTCGCCGAAGCTGGAACACCCCTGCTCGGTCTTGAGCCTGATGGCCAACGCTATTTCGATTACCACCATACCGAAATTGATGTCTGGGAAAATGTCAACCGCCGCGAATTATTGCTTGGTGCTGGCGCAATTGCCGCAATGGTTTATTTGATCGATACGCACGGCCTGTAATCACTTTTGCAACACATTTCGGCAGGTATTGTGAATAACCTGTCAGTATTCTAGTGTATTGGCTGTCAGGAAGACAGAAAAAAAAGTTCGGCAAAAGAATTGCAGTTAAAACTTCGTCTTTCAAATTGACGTAATTTTGGAAGCAGAACAAAAAAACTCACCATAAAAAAACAAATAACATGGCTCTTGAAATCACTGATGCCAATTTCAAAGAATTGGTAGAAAATTCTGATAAACCCGTATTGCTCGATTTCTGGGCTGAATGGTGTGGACCTTGCCGCATGGTTGGCCCACTCGTCGAAGAAATTGCTAAAGAATACGATGGAAAAGCAGTTGTTGGAAAAGTAAACGTAGATAACAATCCTGAAATTTCGATGGCTTTTGGTATTCGCAACATTCCAACAATCCTCTTTTTCAAAGGCGGAAAAGTTGTAGATAAGCAAGTAGGAGCAGTGCCTAAAAATATCCTCGCTGGAAAATTAGAC
>JAAFIA010000062.1 GCA_013298545.1 Bacteroidota bacterium
ATGCTGAAAGAGCAAAAAATAAAATTGCCTTTTGGTTTGTATATCACCAATGCGGTTCAAGAAGAAGTAGGTTTGCGTGGTGCGCAAATGATTGTAGAAACCATTCGTCCAAATGCAGCCATTATTACCGATGTAACGCATTGTACGCAAACGCCAATGATGAATAAAGTTGCGCAAGGCGATATAGCAGCGGGCAAAGGTGCTTCGTTGACTTATGGACCTGCGGTTCACAATAAACTCCTGAAACTCATCATTGATGCGGCAACAAAAAATAAAATTCCGTTTCAACGCGAAGCCGTTTCTCGGGCTACTGGAACTGATACCGATGCTTTTGCCTACGCAACGGGTGGTGTACCATCAGCGTTGATTTCACTTCCGCTTCGCTACATGCACACCACCGTAGAAAGTGTTCACCGCGACGATGTGGAAAGTGTGATTCGGCTGATTTTCGAATCGCTCAAAACCATCAAGTATAAACACGACTTCAATTATATCCGCTAACCCATGTTTGCATTTTCCGTTCGCCCTGTTCTTTTTGCTGCAACAATTTTAGCTGTCCTTTTCTCGTCTGCTTGTAGCGGCGATAAAGGCACTGGAGAGCCTGTTGATTCTATCGGCAAAGATTCCAATCAGGTTGAATTGGATAAAACTAAATTAAAACTTCAGCGGTTATTGAATAGCATTCCTGTTCCATTTAAAACACTAGAACAATTGACGGGTGCTGGTCTTGCTTATCGCGAAGATTTACTTAATCCAGAAATCAATGCGGGCAATTATAGCCAAGCACAAGAACAAGCACTCAATCTTGGAATTTATGGGGCTGATTTGGCTTACCTCATTTCGCAAGAGAAATTTGCAGAGGCGGCTCCGTATTTGCGCCGTGTAAAACAATTAGCGGATGCAGTAGTTGTGCCGTCGGCTTTCGACGAACGCATGGTGCGGCAGTTTACCAATAATATGCCTACTGTAAAACCAGAAAATCAGAAACGCGATACATTACAAAAACTTGTTTACGATTCGTATGACCGTATTGATAGTAGTTTGCAAAGCAACGAGCGCTTAGAGTTAGCGACGCTTGTTGTAGTTGGTGGTTGGATTGAAAGCCTTTATTTAGCAACTCAGCATCTTGGCGATGAACGTCCGGCAAAAAACAACGAAGTGCTTTGGGATATTTTAAAACAACAACGCAAACACCTTCCCAACTTGATTGCTTTGGTTGCCGATTTTGAAGAAAATCCGAATCTAAAATTATTGCATGACGATCTCGTGGGTATTCGCGATACTTATCCTGAAAAAGGAAATCTCAACGCCGAGCAACAAAAAGCACTGCGCGAATTAGTAGCTCGTTTGCGCAATCGGTGTATCGGAAAATGAGTTGATTTCCGTTGAGAAATGAACATCCGCGAGGCATTGCTCAAAGAGCATTCTAAAAAAAATACGACCCGATTGGTTGGTTATATTGACAACGATCGCAAGCGATTTGCGGAACTCATGCGTTTATTTTTAGGGAATGAAAAATTGGTGAGTCAACGCGCAGCATGGGTATTTACCTATTGTGTTGAAGAACATCCAGAATTGATTCGTCCGTATTTCAAAAAGCTCATTGCGAATCTTGGTGTAGCTGGTCAGCACGATGCGATTATCCGAAACACGGTTCGTACGCTTCAAACCATTGATGTTCCGCGTGAGCATCTGGGCGCGCTCGCCAATGCGTGTTTTGCACTTTTGCTCAAACACGAATCGGCTATTGCGGTCAAAGCCTTTTCGATGACGATTTTATACAACATTGCGAAAAAAGAGCCTGACTTAAAAGCCGAAATCGCCTTGGTGGTGAATGAATTAATTCCGAATGGCAGTGCGGGAATTAAAAATCGTGGGGCGAAAATCCTTAAAGCATTAAGCAAATTATAAATTAGTACGGGCGTTCAATGCGCATGCGTTGAACAGGCAAAGCACATCCATTGGCATCCGTTTCGAGTAATTCGATGGTGAACGGTTGATGATTCGTTACGCCGCACATAGAAGATCGCTGATCGTCACGATTAAATTCTCCCGATGAAATGATCCAATAATACTTCGACCCTTTTGTCGTAGCAACAGAAAAAAGATAGCGATTAGCTGCTGCCGATTCGTTCATCACAATGGGATTGTTTGTTGCTTGCGGAATCAATCCGAAAAAATCGAGTGCAGCAAAGATTGCATTGAAATCACGGTCCTTGGCCCAAGCACCAACTTTCCCACTTTTGCAAGGACAAGTGCCGGAATCAATGGCAATAGCATGACCCATGTTGCGGATATCGTAACGAACAAGACGATAAATGCCAAGCGAATCGAGATAAACGGTTCGTTTGATACTAGGATTTCCAAAAAGCGAATCGCTTGTCCAAGGTATTAAAGAATCAGCTTGCAAGTTTCGCCATTGACTGATGAGTGCATCGGCATTGCGTGGATGAACAATACGATCTTCTGTTCCTTGAAAAACGGCGAGGCGTGGAAATGATTTTACAGGTTGTTGGTGTTGTGCGCGAACCAAATTCCCCCATGCTTGAGGTGTTTTTACAATTTGTCCTTTCATGGCTTTACGAGCTTGCAAAACATTTTCGGCAGCGCGGTATGGCCCACCCGCAAAAAGCGCTCCCGCAACAAATTTCTCGGGATAAACACTCATCATAATACTCGCCATTGCCGCACCCGCAGATAATCCTGAAATAAAAATACGTGATGTATCAATTAAATACAATTCGTGCATTTTTTGAATCATAGATGCAATAGATGCTGGCTCGCCTAAATCTCGTTGCTGATCGCCTTGCTCAAACCAATTGAAACAGTTGTTGGGATTATTGGTAATTTGTTGTTCGGGATAAAGTACGGCGAAGCCATATACTTTGGCCCATTTATTCCAATCTGTCAATCGTGCACAAGTGGTCGCTGTTTCAGAACATCCGTGCAAGACTACAACAAGTGGTTTTCCTTTGATACTATCGGGTACATACGTGTACATGCTCAAGCGTCCGGGATTTTTCCCAAAATTGGCAATGCGTGTTAGTTCATTCTGTGCCATTCCAGAAAGCATGAACAACATAAAAACAGCACTACTAAAACTAAATTTCCGAAACTCCATACCAGAAAGGAACAACATGATCACAGCAAAGAAGAATGCGCTTGTGCCTCTTTTTTATTTAGAAAAAACTGCTGTTGGAAAGGCGTGTATTTTTACTTTTCCAGATTCCATTATACACAAGCATCACTTCCATCGCGCCGCGTCCTTGTGTGGCCAGTGTAAGTCCAGACAAGTTGAAATCATAAGTAAATGCTGTTGCAAAACGCCCCACATCGAGTCGTAAATAAGCCGAAGCGGCATCGCCAACGCGGTATGCACCACCAAGCGTAAACGATTTCGATTCTTGGTAGCCCGTATAGCGCGAACGATCTTGTAATTCGTATTTAATTCCACCATTGACATTGATGGTTTGGCTTGGACCTTGACGGACATACTGCACCGCAGGAACAAAATAAGCATTGGAGTTTTCGCCCAAAGCAATTTGACAAGAAGCATGTGCCACCGCCTTGCGGTACATGCGATCTGAATTTCCTAAAAAAGCGACACGCGGACGTGCAACATGCCACATACCTGCACCTAAAGCAAAGCGAAAACGCTTGTTTGAAGCACTTGTATAAGCAATTCCAGTAGAAAGATCGAGGTGATAATACGATTCGCCAAAAGCGGTTGCTTCGCCCGAGCTGAGTGATGGATCATAAACAAGCCCATTAAACTGGCTATCCCAACGCACACCAGACAAAGCAATACTGCGTTGAGTAGCACCCGTCAAAAAGCCCACCGTAAAATTATTTTGCCCCGCCCCGTCAAATGATTTGTTGTACGAAAATCCGGCGTTGTATTGTGTTGTTTTTAATTGAAATGCGCCCGCCTTATCGGTATTGAAATTTAGCGCGAGTGTAAAGTAATCGCGCTTACGACCATCTGTACCATTCAACGGCATTTCGACCGATGCGGTGATTGTTTTGTAAGGATCAGAGATACTCGACCATTGTGTACGGTAATTGCTCACTACACGCAAGTCGCCCGTAAAATTCCCAATCATGCCGGGATTCAAGGTCATGGGCGACATTTGAAATAAACTGTAATGAAAATCTTGCGCCTGAACGAAGGTTGTGCAACCAATCGTAAGTACGGTTATGAATAAGTTCTTCATGCTTCTTTCCTCCTTAAATTAACGAACGAGTGTAACATTGCCTTTCAATACTTCGGTAGTTCCGTTGTAGAACTCGGCAGTAACGTAATAAACAAAAACACCCGTATTCATGGGTTGCCCGCGGAATGTGCCGTCCCAGCCATCGCGCGTACTTGTACTTTCAAAAATCTTCTCCCCTACACGATCATAAACCTGAAACGAGAGCGTTTTGATACCTGCACCGCGCACAAAGAGCACATCGTTTGTACCATCGTTATTGGGTGTAAACGCATCGGGAACAAAAATGCTATACTCTTCTACCACATCGACTACCACAGAGTCTGTTGCCGTACATCCATTGGCATCGGTATATGTTACATAATAGGTTGTGGTAACTGTTGGCGAGGCTTCGGTTGAAGCGCAAGTAGGACAAGACAATGTTCCGGCAGGTGTCCAGGTATATGTTCCATTTCCACCATTGGCCGTAAGTGTTACAAAATTCCCAATGGCAACCGTCGTATTAGGCGATACGATGAGTGTTGGTGGTGCATAAACGGTTATTACACCAGGTGCGGTCATGGTATCGGAACCATTCGGATTCGATACAATGAGTACAACATCATACGTTCCGGCAGCAGCATAACAGACTGTTCCGGGATTTTGCAAAACAGAGGAGGCCGGATTTCCACCCTGAAACTGCCAATTCCAAGATGTAGGACCACCAGTAGAAATATCGCTGAATGTTACACATGAACCTTGACAGATATAAATATTGTCCATAGCCATTGCGGCAACAGGAGGAACACATGGCTGCACAACAAGCGTAACGTTTGCCGTATTCTGACATCCATTTATATCCGTTCCGGTTACAGTATAAGTTGTTGTTGCCGCAGGTGTAACCACAACACTTTGTCCAGAAGCGTTGATGGGTTGCCATTGATAGGTTTGTGCGCCAGCAGCATTGAGTGTGGCCGAATCGCCAATACAAATTGGGCTTGTTGTTGTCGCAGTTACAGTTGGTAAGTTATTGACGACCACAGTTACTAAACCTGTATCTATACAACCGTTGGCATCTGTTCCAATCACAGTGTAAGTAGTGGTTGCTGCGGGTGTGATGTTTTGTGGATTTCCATTGAGGTTGCCGGGTTGCCACAAATAAGTATTCGCGCCACTTCCGGTTAGTGTAACTTGGTTTCCAGCGCAAACAGCAGCATTGTTTGTAATCGCGGTTACTGTTGGTGCTGGATTAACGGTAATGACAACTGTGGCAGTGCTATTTCCGTTGATGTTGGAGGCTGTAAGCGAAACGGTATAAGTTCCGGCTGAATTCCAAACAATACCGGATGGATTTTGAACAGCTGAACTATTGGGTGTTCCCGAAGGGAAAGTCCAAGCCCAAGTGGTTGGTCCCCCCGTTGTATTGTCGGTAAAATTTACAGGAACGCCTTCGCACACACTTGTTGCGCTTGCTGTAAATGCGGCAACAGGTGCTGCACAAATCTGAACGGTTACGGTTACCATTCCTGTATCTTGACAGCCGTTTGCATCTGTTCCGGTTACGGTATAAGTTGTTGTAGCAGCGGGAGTAACAACTTGTGGGCTTCCATTGAGGTTGCCCGGTTGCCAAACGTAAGTAGGCGCGCCTGATGCAGTCAGGGTTGTGTTATTTCCAGTACAAATAACTTGTGGGTTTGCAGTTGCCGTAACTGTTGGCGAAGGATTAACCGTGATGACTTGTGTGGCCGAAGTGTTTCCATTTCCATTTGTCGCGGTGAGCGTTACGGTATATGTTCCTGCATTGTTCCAAGTAACTGCACCCGGATTTTGCACCGCAGCATTGGCTGGAGATCCCGAAGGGAATGTCCATGCCCAACTCGTAGGGCCGCCAGTTGAATTGTCGGAAAACGTAATTGAACTTCCAGCGCAAATAGATGTTGCACTAGCTGTAATAGCTGCGGTTGGTGGATTATTATTGACCACGGAAAGTGTCATATCATCAACAGCAAATGATGGATCTGTTCCAACACCATCATCGTTATTGACCCATAAGAAACCAATTTTTACATTGGCGTTATTGTTGGCACTTGCTGGAAGAACAAATGTATAAGTAGTCCAGCGGCCCTGTCCACCACAGCCAGCATTGTTTGTAGCGGGCGTATTGACGAGTAAAGACCAGATAGCACCGTTGTAGTACCAAATACTGGCATCGTCGTTTGGTGGTGTTCCTGCCTCGATATAATTGAAGCTAAGTGTAATGTTTGAATATCCCGTACAGTTAATGGTTGGCGATTCGATGCGTCTATTGGTTTGTGGGCAAGTTAGAATTCCGCACAAGCCACCCGCATCATAAGCCGCACCAATATCGCCGATGAATGAGGGATTTGCGCCTACATGAAGCGATGCTAATGTTGCTGTTGCGCTTGCAGCAACACATCCTGTTCCACAGATATTGTTAGTATGTCCGTTTTCAGCACAGGAGACATACCATAAATTTGGATCAGCGCCTTCTGGGCCTAAAATTGTTTGTGTCCATGCACCATTTCCGCCAACGTATGCACTTGCATCGCATCCAGCGGTGCAGCCATTGTTGAAATTCTCTGTCCAGAAAATTTGTGATGAAGCGAAGAAAGGGATAAAAAGTGAAGCGAGTAGTAATCGTTTTCTCATAATTCCGGTCGTTTTCCGAAACAATACTACGGATAAGAAACGAAGATGTTACGTCTGGTTTTTAGAGGCGAATCAGAAATTGCAAGGTATCTATACCATCGGCATAGTCGTTTAGTTCCGGCCTTTGTGCATTCCCAAACGACAAGCTATTCAATCCATTCGACGAGTGTGAAATAATGACTTGAATATGGCTTGTCAAATTTTCAATTCTGCTTTTTAAATTTTCTGGATTGGTATATGGTTCATGAAAAATAACACCCACTGGCGAAGCGATTTCGGTATCTTCTTTTAAGACCACAAAATTATTGTCGAGCAATGGTGTGCTGTTCATCAAGTAAAGTGTTTTGTGGTATTCGTAATTGTTCATGTATTTTTTATTCATCATCAATTCTTCGCCGAAACCAACGATGTTTTCGAAGAAGCGATTGAACGAATAATGTTCTGGAACAAATAATTTGGAGACGTTACGGCATCCCAATCCAAAATAGCGGAAGATATCTTCACCAAGTGCTTTGAGTTCATCGTCAGATTCTGTGCCGTCGAGGATTGCCACTCCATTTCGGTTATGGCGAATGATGTGCGGATACTTTCCGAAATAGTGTTCAAAATAACGGGCCGAGTTTCCGCTACCAGTCGCAATGACAGCATCGAAATGGGTAAGACGGTCGCTAAACACAATGCGATTTGTAAAGCGTGGTTCAATTTCAGTTAAGATTGCTGTTATGGCAAGTGGTAAATAGGCATCGTCAGAAGCGGTTTTGCCGAGGAAACAATTTCCAGAAATAAGAATGGCTAGAAAATCGTCGAAACCAACGAGTGGGATGTTTCCGGCCATGATGACACCAATTTTCTGGAGTGGCTCTGTTGTTGCTATGGCATATTGCGCAAGCCATTTTGTAAGTGATTCATTGCTCAAATTTTGGGCAAGACCTTGAAAGCGGTGTTGAATGTTTGTAGTAGAGAACCAGCCATTTCCGAGATTGAGTGTGGGCATACGTTCGAGCAGTGCTTTTCCGGCATGGGTTTGTGGGTTTTCTTGAAGAATAGCTTGAATTTCTTGACCCAATTGTGTAAAAGCATGAATTCGTTCGTGAAGATTCATGGGTGAAAAAGCATTTGAAAGCATGTTTTACTTATTTTTGTGCGCTGCAAAACTAAGAAACATGGCGATCAAGATTACAGATGAGTGCATTAATTGCGGGGCTTGCGAGCCTGAATGCCCAAACAATGCAATTTACGAAGGTGGTTCGGAATGGCGCTTTGCCGATGGAACGACCTTAAAAGGAATGTTTACGGCGAAAAGTGGCTTCGCGGCAGATGCGGATGCGCCACAAACACCGGTTTCGATGGATGTTTATTACATCGTTACAGATAAATGTACCGAATGTGTCGGATTTCACGACGAGCCACAATGTGCGGCTGTTTGTCCGGTCGATTGCTGTGTTGATGATGAAGACAACCGCGAATCGAAAGAAGAATTACTGGCTAAAAAAGCTACGCTTCACGTATAAGTGAATCACAATATTGAAACACCAACCTCGATCGGGTTGGTGTTTTTTTATTTATTGCCTATCATTACACTTTCAGAATCACGACATGATGCTTTCACGTTTACGTCAATTTGTTTTTTCACTGGTCGTGCTTGGCTTTTCTGCGTCGCAGGGAATGGCACAAAATGAGGTTAACGCATTTGCGCGGGGCTTCCGATTATCGCTGTATGCGGGGATTCCTTTGGCCGATCCTTTTGACAGTCATATTGGGAATTATGAGATTGAAGGAGTTTACTTTCCACATTTTGGAATGGCGGTGGGGAAAAACACGTCCGTTTTTCGTTCGTGTTATGTTTATACCGGATTGGATATAGGTATGAATATGTTTTCATTCCGCTTTCAATACGATATGACGAAATATCCGGCGCTGAACACGCACCCAATCAGCAGCAATGATTTTATGACGGAGTTTATTCCACATGTGGGGCCGCGCATTGCATTTGGTCGTTTACTGAAAAAACCGAGTGGTGTTTATTTTGGTGAAATTGGTTATGCCTTTAATTTTTATCCTGATATGCGCACAGATTTTGGCGTAAGTGTTGCGTCAAATGATACAACGCTGTTGCCGAATGGGTCAACGCCAAGTGTTGAGATTTTAGCGTTGCGAATGGAAACGGTGCGGCAATTCGACACCTTTATTCAGTCTATGGATATGACGGTTGGACGTTTGTTTTTTCTAGGCCCACGCACCCGCATGCAAATTGGTGCAATTGCACATTTTTGCTTTACTCCCGTGGCTCGTGGTTCGTATTTAGTAATGAATGGAACGCCTGATGCAAAAACAGGCTTCTTTACGCTGCGAGGAAATTTTATTGGTTTAAGCGCCTCTTTGTTGATTGGCTCAAAATCGTCCGTGCCGCCACCTGAAGAATAAGCGATTTCATTCGCAATCGGATCGTTGATTTCGATGCCTTTGACTCGGGGAGATCTAAATCATGGCATTTAAAAATTCATTGAGTTTTTTAGCGGTGGTGTTAAAATAACGTTTGGCTTTGTAAGCACTTACCCATTGAATTCCGCGTACAGCATTGGTGAGAAATACTTCGTCGGCGTTGAGTAAAACGCCCATCGCCAAAGGCACTTCATAAACCGCAATGCGATTGGTTTGTGCAATCTCCATAATCACGCTTCGCATGACACCAGCCACACATCCTTCGGTGAGTGGACTTGTGTATAACACGCCGTTTTTGACAGCAAATAAATTTGATGCCGTTGCTTCAATGACGTTGCCCGTTTGATTAATGAGTGCGCAATCATCGACATGGTGCTTTTTAGCATTGAGCGCTGCTAGCACATACAATAAAGCATTGGTCGATTTGATGTTGGCTAATTTATTGATCGGTTTACGAATATCTTGATACAATTCTATGCTCAATCCTTTTTCATTCAGCATGTAGCGTTCATCGGCCATGGGTTCGAGTTCGAGCATCCACGACGCATCATTTGTTGCTGGGCTGTACAAGCCGCCAGCATTGCGAAAAACAGACAATCGAATGCGGGCAGAACCGCTGATGTTGTTTGCTTCTGCCAAACGCAGGCAATTGTGTTCGAGTGAAGTAGAAATGAAATTATCGGGAAGCCGAAGTTCGAGTAATTGTACCCCTGATAGTAAACGTTGCCAATGACGTGGAGCAAAGCAGAGTTTACCTTGAATCATCCGCATGCTTTCAAAAACACCATCGCCGTATCGAAATGCACGGTTAGCGGTTGTCAGCAAGGACGATTCTGCTGGATAAAATTCGCCGTTGTAGAGTAGTTGTGTGCTCACTAGTCGTTCTGTTTGATGAATTTGGTTCCGTCAAACTCATTCCAAACAGCGTGAAAATACAAAACTCAAGACATTAACCACCAAAACCGCCTGAAAAAAATGAAAAGATGGTTTGCAAGAAAACAGGAAAAGATTGAGGAATAAACACCCATGTGAGCAAGAAACCAAAAATTGCGCCCCAGAAATGCGCGTTGTGGCCAATATTGTCGGCTTGTTTTTGCGCCATGTAGGAAGAATAAATCAAGTAAAAAATGCCAAAAATCCATGCCGGAATTGCAATCGGAATGAAGAACATATAAATGCCCCCCGAAGGGTTGAGCAAAATAGAAGCATACATCACCGCCGAAACCGCGCCCGACGCACCCAAAGCCCGATACCAACTTTGATCCTGATACTTTTTGTAATCAACTACCGACGATGCGAGCAATGCGCCAACGTAGAGAAATAAATAAGCCAATTCGCCAAGCAATGTGCCAAAACGTGCTACATAAATACGTTCAACAAAACCGCCAAACGAATACAGCGCAAGCATGTTGAATGCAAGGTGAATGGCGTTGGCGTGCAATAAACCATGCGAAAAAAAGCGATACCACTCGCGGTAATGCTTGATGGCAAACGCACTAAAAATTAAGCGATTTTGAACCTGCGGATTGGAAAATCCAAGAATCGAAATGCCGAGCGTGGCTAACAGGATGAATGTGTTTAAGGGCATAAATTACTTGTTGAGGTATGAGCCTTGGTTGTACGCATCCGATTTTCCTTTGGGGATGGATAAGGATTGCCAATGATCGCCTGCCCACATTTTGGCCAGCATCACCAGTTGACCAACGTGGTAACTGTAATGCGAGATCTGACGCAATAAAGCAACATCAACAGGCAATGCTTCGTTTCGAATGAAAATATTGCGTTGGAGATCAGCTTCGGTTAAACTGGCTAAGGTGTCGAATAAAATTTTCCAACCGTCCTCCCACCCCGCCATCAAAGCTTCGCGGGTATCGGTTTCGTGTTCAAATTCTTCGTCGCGTTTACGCCAAGGTTTTTCGCCATCGCTTGTCAGAAAATCGGTGAAGCGCGATTTCAGATTGCCCGAAACATGCTTTATCAACGTAGCCATGCTGTTGCCTTCGTGTGGCAAATATTGAAAAAACTGTTCGTCCGAAACTTGTACAAATGCTTTTTCGGCGAGCTTCTTCAAACGCTCAAATTCAAAGGTGAATAATTTTAAACTCATCTTACCATTTATCTATATCGAAAAAGAAAAAGAGTACTGCTGCTTGTTTGGGATCAACACCTTTTGCGGTTCCAATCAACGAGCCTGAACTATTGCGTACATCGCCATCGGATTCAATCGTACCAATCAGCGAGCCGGAGCTATTGCGCACATCGCCATCGGATTCAACCGACCCCATAAACGAACCGGAACTGTTACGAATATCGCCATCGCTTTCAATCGAGCCTACAAACGAACCGGAACTGTTGCGGATATCGCCATCCGTTTCAAACTGCCCGCGATACGAGCCAGAACTATTGCGGATATCGCCATCGTTTTCGACGGTTGCCCAAAGGCTTCCTGACGAATTTCGCAGATCTTGCGCGGCCATCAGACTCGGCAAAAAGAACAAAAGCAAGAAAAAAATATTTTTCATGGTGCGTGAAATTTGTAAAACATAAAGGTACGCTCTTTTATAGCAATGGCAAGCAGACCATGTTCTTAGCGCGAAAATTTAGCGGGATCGAGGTCGGTAAATTTTTTCTTACCGTTTAAAAAATAAGCCTTCACAATACTTCCCAAATAAATTCCAGACGTAGCGTAATTTTTTATCTGTGCTTTCAATGCACGACGTTTGCGTAAGGTTTTGGGTAACGATCCATAAAAACTAAAATGCGCGCGTGCTACGGCCCAAAAATGACCAACATCGCCACCTGCTAAAAAACGCCAAGCGGCAATTCCATCAATACAAAAACGCAAGAAAATTTTTAAGGCAAAAAAACCAGGGGCATGGTTTTTAGCCAATAAGATCAAATTATTCCGGAAATTCAAAAATGTTTTTTTCGGACTTTGCTTAGAAAGTGTTCCGCCTCCAACGTGATAGACTACCGAATCGGGGCAGTAACAAATGCGTTTTCCGAGATTGCGCAAACGCCAACACAAGTCAATTTCTTCCATGTGCGCAAAAAAATCTTCGTCCAATCCTTGCGCCAGCACCCAATCGCTGCGGCGCACAAAAAGCGCCGCACCAGTAGCCCAAAACAAATCGCAGGTATCGTTGTATTGTCCGGTATCGCTTTCAAAACTGTCGAAAATACGGCCACGGCAAAATGGAAAGCCCCATTTGTCGATGAAGCCTCCTGCGGCTCCGGCGTACTCAAATTGTTCGGGGTGATGAAACGCACGAATTTTGGGTTGGGCGGCAGCAATTGAAACATCGCTATCCATCAACGCAATCACCGGCTCGATCCAATTTTTAGCCACGTCAACATCGGAATTGAGCAACACAAAATATTCGGTATTCAGTTGCCGCAACGCATCGTTATAGCCTTTTGCAAAGCCTCCATTTTTAGCATTGTGAAGCTGACGAATATGGGGATAGTGTGTATTGAGCCAAGACACCGAATCATCGGTAGAAGCATTGTCGGCCACAATGATTTCGCACCAATCGGGCGAATTGGCAACAACTCCGGGCAGAAATTGCTCCAGAAAACTGCGACCATTCCAATTGAGGATAACAACGGCAACTCGTTTCACGGGTGCAAGATTACGGAAATTTACGCTGTTTATGCGTGTTGTAAGCAAGCGAAGATGAGCTAAAAGAAACCTTTTTGCTTGAAAATTTGCAAATACTAATTTTACTTCTACATTTGTCCAACAAAATGTCCACCATGCTTTTTACATCATTACATCATCATCATCATTTTTTCGCACAGGCGAGGTGATATGACTATGTATTGATACAACCATAACAAACCCGTCTGAGTTATTCTAGACGGGTTTTTTAATGCCCTCTCGTTTGCTCAGACACTATTCTAAAACCAATGAGTAAACTAAAAATTGCCGTTCAGAAGAACGGACGATTGAGTGAAAAGTCGCTTGCTTTACTAAGCGAATGCGGAATCAAAATTGCTAATGGCGATCGTAAACTCAAAGCCGAAGCTAAAAATTATCCGATCGAGGTCTTGTTTTTGCGCGACGACGATATTCCACAATATGTGGAGCAAGGCGTGGTTGATGTAGGCATTTTGGGCGAAAACGAGGTGCTTGAAAAAAATAAATCTGTTGATCTGATCGAACGACTTGGTTTTGCCAGTTGCCGCCTTTCGCTTGCCATTCCGAAGGATGAAATTTATACGGGCCTGCTGTATTTCGATGGAAAAAAAGTAGCCACAAGTTATCCCAGAATCATCAGCGAATTTTTTCGCAGTAAAAACATCCATGCTGAGATCGAAGAAATTGGCGGAAGTGTTGAAATTGCAACTGGCATTGGCCTTGCAGACGGCATCTTCGATATCGTGAGTACAGGAAGTACCTTACTGATGAATGGTTTGAAAGAAGTCGAAACTGTATTGAAAAGCGAAGCTGTGCTGATCGGCAACCGAAATTTAAACGAGGCAAGCCAAAAAATTCTTGACAATCTACTTTTTAGATTCAAAACGGTACGCAACGCAACGGAGAATAAATACATTTTGCTGAATGCTCCGAATACCGCCATTCCTGCAATTTGTAAGATACTTCCGGGCATAAAATCGCCAACCATTTTGCCTTTGGTTGAAGCCGGTTGGAGCAGTTTACACTCCGTAGTCAAAGAAGATGAATTTTGGGAAGTCATTGACCAACTAAAAAACTGTGGTGCTCAAGGAATTTTAGTTATTCCGATTGAAAAAATGGTCAATTAAAACACGAGGCATGAAAACATACATTCTTCCTAAACAAAGTCGCTGGCCAAAACTCATTCAACGCCCCAAAATGAAGCAAGCTGATTTATCTATCCTTGTGGCAGAAATTTTTTCGGCAGTTGAGCAAAGCGGCGATAAAGCAGT
Source organism: Bacteroidota bacterium (assembly GCA_013298545.1). Lineage (GTDB taxonomy): Bacteria > Bacteroidota > Bacteroidia > Palsa-965 > Palsa-965. Next base: position 14,214 of record JAAFIA010000062.1, read on the forward strand.
TGAAAAATATAGCCGTTTGTTTGATCGCAATGACCTAGAAACAGTTCGAGTTTCTGAGCAAGCACTTCGCAATGCGATCAAAAATGTTTCGCCCGATTTGCAGTTGGCCATACAAACAGCGGCAAGAAATATTGAACAATTTCACCGCAGCCAATTCGAAACAACAAAGATTGTAGAGACGATGCGCGGAGTCAAATGCTGGCGCGAAAGTCGTGCGATTGAAAAAATTGGCATGTATATTCCTGGTGGTTCTGCACCTTTATTTTCAACCGTTTTGATGCTTGGTATTCCTGCCAAAATTGCTGGTTGTACCGAGCTTGTTTTATGCACACCCGCTAATCAACAAGGGCAAATTGATCCTGCTATTTTGTTTACCGCCCATTTGCTTGGTCTCACGCAAGTCTTCGCGGTTGGTGGTATTCAAGCCATTGCGGCCATGACTTTTGGGACAAACACCATTCCGAAAGTGGATAAAATTTTCGGGCCAGGAAACCAATACGTTACTGCTGCCAAACAATATGCTCAAAACTTTGGTGTAGCCATTGATATGCCCGCCGGACCAAGCGAAGTGCTTGTCATTGCCAACAAAAAAAGTAATCCTGTTTTTGTGGCTGCTGACTTGTTGGCCCAAGCCGAACATGGCGCCGATAGCCAAGTGATTTTACTTTCCGATAGCGAACAAGTTGTGCGTAAAACGCAAGACGAGCTACGCAAACAATTAACTGCATTGCCTCGAAAAGCAATTGCTTCAAAAGCCCTAAAACAAAGTCGGTCACTTGTTTTAGAAAACATCGAAACTTGTTTTGAATTTAGTAATGCGTATGCACCCGAACATTTGATTGTTGCCTTTGATGCGTTTGAAGAGTTTCTTCCTTTCATTAAAAATGCAGGATCGGTTTTTTTAGGGACAAATACCTGCGAAAGCCTTGGCGATTATGCCAGTGGAACAAATCACACTTTGCCAACAAATGGATATGCCAGAAATTACAGTGGTGTATCGCTCGATAGCTTTTTGAAAAAAATAACGTTTCAGCAAGTGAGTGATTTGGGCCTGAGAAATATCGGAAATGTCGTAGAAGTGATGGCCGAAGCAGAAAATTTACATGCACATAAACAGGCCGTTAGCGTTCGTTTGCAAGCCTTAAACCGTCAATCAAAAAAGAGAACATAAATGTCAAGTATTCAAGCACTCGTTAGACCAAACATTATCAATCTCAAAGCATACTCCAGCGCGCGCGACGAATTTTCGGGCCAATTAGGTGTGTTTCTCGATGCTAATGAAAATCCATTTGGACGACTTAACCGCTATCCAGATCCACATCAAACACAACTCAAAGAACAGTTGGCCATATTGAAGCAAGTAACTGCGAAAAATGTCTTCATTGGCAATGGCAGCGACGAAGTAATTGATGTGTTGTATCGCGTTTTTTGTAGTCCCGAAAAAGATCATGTCATTCTTTGTCCACCTACTTATGGCATGTATGAAGTTTCTGCACAAATTAATGGTGTTGGGATAATCAACATTCCGCTTGATGCGCAATTCCAATTACAATCAGAAAAAATTTTAGCGGCAAACAACCACGATCAAACGGCTAAACTGCTTTTTTTATGTTCGCCCAACAATCCAACCGGAAACACACTTTTTGCGATTGACGAAGTTTTGCAATCGTTTCAAGGAATAGTTGTTGTGGACGAGGCTTATATTGATTTTTCGCGTACACCCTCATACCTTGAAAAATTACAAGCCTATCCGAATTTAGTCATCATGCAAACATTTAGCAAGGCGCGTGGGCTAGCGGCTGCGCGTGTGGGTGTAGCATACGCGAGCGAAGAAATTGTACAGTACATGAATAAAGTAAAACCGCCTTACAATGTGAGTAAACTCAACCAAGAAGCGGCTCTGGAAGCACTTGCGCAGGAAGCACAATTTCAGCAACATGTAAATCATATTTTAGAACAACGCGCGTGGCTCGAACAGGAATTGAAAAACTTGAAACTCGTGCGTAAAATTTATCCATCCGATGCTAATTTTCTATTGCTTGAAGTAACGGATGCCAATCGCATTTACGCCGATCTCGTAAGCCGTCAAGTCATTACCCGTAACCGCCACAGCCTTGTCGAAAATTGTATTCGCATTACGGTTGGCCACGAAACAGAGAATCAAAAATTAATAGACGAACTCAAAAAGATAAAACCATGAAAAAGGTATTATTCATCGATCGTGATGGTACGCTCATTATCGAACCTCCAGTCGATTTTCAAGTGGATAGTCTTGAAAAACTTGAATTTTATCCGCAAGTATTTCAATACCTATCACGCATAGCAACGGAATTGGATTATGAATTGGTGATGGTAACCAACCAAGATGGATTGGGTACAGCTTCGTTTCCAGAAGAAACATTTTGGCCAACGCATAACAAAATGATGTTGGCATTTAAAAATGAAGGTATCCTTTTTTCGGAGGTTTTAATTGATAAATCGTTTCCCGCAGAGCAATTACCCACGCGCAAACCGCGCACGGGTATGTTGACACATTACCTGAAAGGACATTACAATTTGGCCGAATCGTATGTGATTGGAGATCGGATGACGGATGTGCAACTGGCGCAGAATATGGGTTGCCAAGCCATTTATATGGGCAAGGAAGAATCAGAACAAGCAGCATTGGTAACTATGAGTTGGGCCACCATTTATCAGTTTTTGAAAGCGCAACCACGGCTTGGAAACGTATTGCGCAAAACATCGGAAACAACAATTGATATTGCTCTAAATCTCGATGGTTCAGGAAAATCAAGCATCACAACGGGCCTTGGATTTTTTGACCACATGCTCGAACAAATTGCGCGGCACGGTCATTTCGATTTAGACATAAACGTGAAAGGTGATTTACACATCGACGAGCATCATACCATCGAAGATGTGGGTCTTGCGCTGGGCGAAGCGTTTCTAACTGCATTGGGAACAAAAAAAGGTATTGAACGCTATGGCTTTTTATTGCCGATGGATGATTGTCTAGCCCAAGTAGCACTTGACTTTGGTGGTCGTCCGTGGTTGGTTTGGGAAGCCGAATTTAAGCGCGAAAAAATTGGTGAAATGCCTACGGAAATGTTTATGCACTTTTTCAAATCATTTAGCGATCAGGCGAAATGCAACTTGAATATCAAAGCGGAAGGCGAAAACGAGCACCACAAAATAGAATCCATTTTCAAAGCATTTGCCAAAGCTTTACGCATGGCTGTCGCTAAGACAACAAACTATGCTATTCCAAGCACAAAAGGATCATTATGATTGCTATCATTCAATACAATGCAGGAAACAGCACATCGGTTACAAATGCGCTAATGCGTTTGGGGGCTGATGTTGTTGTAACAGCTAACGAAGCGACCATTCGTAAGGCCGAAAAAGTAATTTTCCCGGGTGTGGGTGAAGCCAGTTCGGCCATGCATTATTTGCGCGAACGGAATTTGGATCGTCTGATTCAAACGTTGACGCAACCGGTTTTAGGAATTTGTTTGGGACAGCAATTGATGTGCAATTTTTCGGAAGAAGGGCAAGTGGATTGCCTCGGCATTTTTGATACACAAGTCAAGAAATTTGCACCGAAAGAACGTGTTCCGCATGTTGGTTGGAATAGTTTAAGTACGCGGAGCGGGACTTTGCTAGAAGGTGTTTCTGCTGACGATGATGTTTATTTTGTGCATAGTTATTACGCGGCTTGTTGTGTCCATACAATTGCGGTATGCGATTATATACTGCCATTTAGTGCGGCCATGCAAAAAGACAATTTTTACGCCACGCAATTTCATCCAGAAAAATCGGGCTTGGTAGGTGAAAAAATTTTACGCAATTTTTTAATACTCTAAATCGGAAAAAGATGCTCAAAAAAAGAATCATTCCATGCCTCGATATTCAAGACGGACGAGCCGTCAAGGGCATTAATTTTCTTAACATCCGCGATGCTGGCGATCCTGTGGAATTGGCGAAAAGGTATGCTGATGAAGGTGCCGACGAATTGGTATTTTTAGACATCACGGCAACCGTAGAAAATCGAAAAACATGGGCTGCATTGGTTACACAAATTGCATCAGTCATCAACATTCCATTTACGGTTGGCGGCGGTATCAATACATTAGATGATGCGCGAGCATTGATTTTAGCGGGTGCTGATAAAATTAGCATCAATTCGTCGGCAGTTAAAAATCCGGCATTGATTGGTGAAATTTCTGCGGAGTTTGGCAACCAATGTGTGGTTGTAGCCATAGATGCGAAAAAAATAGCACTGGATTGGTTTGTTTTTGTGCATGGCGGAAAAACAGCGACGGGGCTTGAAGTGGTTTCATGGGCCAAACGTGTGGAGGAATTGGGGGCTGGCGAAATTTTGCTTACATCAATGAACAATGATGGTACAAAAAATGGTTTTGCGTTGGAGTTAACGGAGGCGGTTTGTCATGCCGTTAATATTCCGGTGATCGCATCAGGAGGAGCTGGGACAATGGCGCATTTCAGCGATGTGTTTTCGCAAACAGCCTCTTCCGCTGCATTGGCAGCAAGTATTTTCCACTTTTCGGAAATCTCGATTCCTGAATTAAAAACCTATTTGAAAACTAAAAATATCGCCATACGATGAATATAGATTTTGATAAATCGAACGGATTAGTGCCTGTCATTATTCAGGACTTTACTACGGCTCAAGTGTTGATGTTGGGCTATATGAACGAAGCGGCTTGGCTCAAAACGCAGGCAGAAAAAAAAGTAACCTTTTTTAGTCGCAGCAAAAATCGGTTGTGGACGAAAGGCGAAACGTCTGGAAATTTTCTGCATGTCAAAGAGCTGTTTCTGGATTGCGACAACGATACGCTTTTGATTCGTGTGCAAGCAGCTGGTCCAACATGCCATACGGGTGCTACCTCGTGTTTTAAAACAGAAACCGCAAAAGGTTTTTTATACCAGTTAGAACAAACCATTGCGGATCGTATTGTGCAGCGCGACGCGCATTCGTACACGTATTCCTTGTTTCAAAAAGGAATCAATAAAATGGCACAGAAAGTTGGCGAAGAGGCTGTTGAATTGGTGATTGAAGCGAAAGATAATGATCCTGATTTGTTTAAAAACGAAGCTGCTGATTTGTTGTATCATGTCTTGCTTTTGATGCAGGCCAAAGGTACGTCGCTCGAAGAAATCGAACAGATTTTGCATGCTCGCCATCGCCAGTAGGATGAAATGGCTTGATAAAAACGGGCTGATTGTTTACCTTCGTGCAACAACGAAATTCTCTTGAAACAAAAAATCGCATACCTGTTGCTGTTGTTGAGTTTATGCTCGGCACGGTTGATGGCTATATCTGAGCCTGATTCGGTACGCAATAAACCGGAATCAATCAAATTGTTTTTTGCGCAGTATGGCATCAATACGGATTCGGTTCAGAACCCTGATTTGTTTGCTCAGGTTTATTTTTGGCAGGGAACGCGTTACCAATATGCGGGTCATTCGCGCAAGGGAATTGACTGTTCGGGTTTTGTAGCGGAGATGTACCGTACGAGTTATTGCATTGCGTTGACGGGAGGGTCAAAGGATTTGTATGGGCAGGTTGATACGGTGGGGCGGGCGGATTTGCGGGAGGGGGATATTTTATTTTTCAAAATTCGGAAAGGACAAGTTTCGCATGTGGGTATTTATTTGGGCAATAACAAATTTGCGCATGCTTCGGTTCATTCCGGTGTTGTGATCAGTGATTTGGATGAGGCGTATTATAAAAAATACTACTTCACGGCTGGGCGAATAAAAGTGCCGAAGCTGATTGAATAAATAGCCTTTGCGATTATGGTGTACAATTAACCGCAAAACCCACATTTCAAAAACTCAGCGTTCTTTGCGTAAAATCTTTGCGCCTTCTTTGCGGTTAAGAAAAAAGAACCATTAATCATCAAGAGTTTATTGAAATAAAAAAATCCCTGCTTTTCGGCAAGGATTTTTGGTTTTATAAATAACCCAATTCGATTAATTCGACAATGGTTTCAATCTTGGCATCTTCGCCATCTGGGTCGTATTCGGCTTTCAGGTTGTTGCCAAATACTTTGGCTACACCTTGCCACATGACGGCAGAAAAAGAGCCGCGGTGTTTTTTAATGAGTTGATATGTTGTAGAGCCCGTTTCGCGATCTACGAGTTTGATTAAAATTTTGCCTTGCGTAAATGTAAGTTTACGCATATCGCTTTCAAATTGAGCAACGAGTTCTTTTTCGGCTTTTTCGGCAAAGGCTTTGCGTTCTTTTTCGCCCGTAACCAAGGCCAATTGTGCGTCGAGTTCCTGAAGTTTTAAGCGAGCGAGTACGGCAAATGGATAAGCTGCCTTGACATCGCGTTTGAGTTTATCGTATTTTTCTTTTTCCTTTTTGGATTTGAAAACACGATCGGCAACAATCACACAGGTATAAGTAAAGAGGTGTGGCACGCTATCTCCGTCTTCAACGGTATAAGTAACCATTTCTTTGGGGTAATCCTCGACATTTCCGCCGCGCAATTCTTGAGCCGAACCCGAAATCGGAATTAGCAAGAGGAAAGCAAACAGGCGTAATAAAGTGTTCATGACACTTGTATTTTTCAAGAAGTGTGCCAAAGGCAATTTGGTTCGTAAAACGTTGAAAACCTGCCTTTTCTTACAACTAAATTAGTTAAAGAATGCAAAGTTTCAACAAACAACAGCATTTAATATCAACCGCCCATTAACGGGTTCTGTTTTTCTTCCATGCCGATGCTTTTCCAGTTGTGGTAAGCAGCTGCTTTTTGCCTTGCTGTTTACTCAACCAAGATGCCGCAACAAGAGCAGCAATCTCGGCCTCTTGTGGGTCGGAAACCTGCAATTTTTCTGGTGTGAAATACTGTTTAATGAAGCCCGTATCAAAATCGCCTGAAACAAATGCTTCATGTTTTAAGGCGAAACGACAAAAACTCAAGGTTGTCTCTACGCCACTGATTTCATACTCATCAATGGCACGAATCATGCGGTTGATGGCTTCTTCACGGTCTTTTCCCCAAGTAATGAGCTTGGAAATCATGGGATCGTAATAGATCGGAATATCCATGCCCTCTTCAAAACCGTCGTCAACACGCACACCTGGCCCCAAAGGACGGCGGTAAGTAGTTAGTTTACCAATATCCGGTAAAAAATTATTGGCTGGATCTTCGGCATAAACCCGTACTTCAACGGCATGGCCATAAATGCTAAGACTATCTTGTGTAAACGATAGTTTTTCGCCACGCGCCACACGAATTTGTTCTTTCACCAAATCAATTCCAGTAATCATTTCAGTTACCGGATGCTCCACTTGCAAACGCGTATTCATTTCTAAGAAATAGAAATTGCGTTGATCATCGAGCAAAAACTCTACTGTTCCTGCGCCTGTGTAATCGCAGCTACGCGCAACGTCAGCCGCACATTCGCCCATGCGTTTGCGTAGTTCGGGTGTAAGAACACTTGATGGTGCTTCTTCGATGACTTTTTGATGGCGGCGCTGAATCGAGCATTCCCGCTCAAACAAATAACAGATATTGCCATGCGTATCGGCCATCACCTGAATCTCAATGTGGCGTGGTCCAGTAACATATTTTTCGATGAACACAGAACCATCGCCAAAAGCCGAAGTGGCTTCGCTGACGGCTAGTTGCATTTGTTCTTCAAATTCTTCAATTTTTTCTACAATGCGCATGCCTTTTCCGCCACCGCCCGCGCTTGCTTTGATCAGCAACGGAAATCCGGTTTCCAACGCAATTTTCTTGCCTTCAGCAACATCCGAGATCGCACCTTCAGAACCCGGAACCATCGGGATTTTATAGCGCTTGGCAGCCTCTTTGGCGGAGAGTTTATCGCCCATGATGTTCATTGCTTCTGGCGAAGGGCCAATGAAAACAAGCCCCGCTTCCGTTACGGCCTTTGCAAATTCTGCATTTTCTGAAAGAAAACCATAGCCCGGATGAATGCCTTCTACACCAAGTTTTTTGGCAACGTCTAAAATTTTATTCCCCAACAAATACGATTGCGAAGAAGGTGGCGGACCAATGCAAACGGCTTCATCGGCATATCGTACAAACGGAGCATTCCGGTCAGCTTCTGAAAATACGGCTACGGTTGCAATGCCCATTTCTTTACACGAACGCATCACACGAAGGGCGATTTCACCCCGATTGGCAACAAGAATTTTTTTCATATAATGACAACTAGCACATCATTTTTTTTACCAGAGATGAAATGCAAAGCATGCAAATTTAGTCAAGCATTCTGCTCCGCTGTTTGTTTTTGAAAAAAAGAAATACACATAAAATTTTATTCCGGCATAGGGGTATTCTTCTTTTCAACCGTCTTAACAATAAAACAACTATGAAAACCTCTTTACACCTCTTCTTCGCTGCCATTTGTCTTTTTACTTCAAATGCGCTTTTTGCACAAGTTTCTGTGCGTACTTCTATTACCAACGGCAACTGGAACAATCCGGCCACTTGGAGTCCAGCAGGTATTCCACAAATTGGCGATGATACGCTGATTATTAATACCGATGTTACCTTTAATCAGTTTATTGGTTTTGAGCCTAATGTACTCCAAATAAATAGTGGTGCATCCTTAATTGGTACAAATGGAGATACGCTCTCTTTTGGTGGCAATTGGTTTCATAACGAAGGCTATATCTCTACTACAATGGCCGTTTTTGGTGCTACCGATAGCGCGACCAATATGGGTGTTCTGGTCATTGCCACCGAATTTGCGCAAAGTGGTTTGTTTAAAAACTATACTTCTGGACAAATCTGTGTTGCACAATCTGTTCTTACAAGCGATCAATTCATCAACAACGGCAGCTTGAGTTGCAATGATTTTTTCAATTCGGCCAATTTTAATGGCTCTGGTCGTGTTTGTATCGCCGATATGTATATCAACGACGCAACAATTTCTGGAAACATGGATGTGTGCGATGCTACACCCAATACCATGTTTGATATCAATAGCGGCACGATTGCTGGAACAGTAACCAATTGTCAAGCGGGTCCTTGCGCTCCTTGTGTTCAGCCCAATGCGGTTGCAGAGATCAAAAATGAATACGAAATCGCACTTTACCCCAATCCGTTTAGCAACCAAACCCAAATTACCATTGACGCTGAACTTATCGGTGTAGATGGCTTAGTTTTCGTAGTCGTTGATATGCAGGGCCGTACGGTTCGCCAAATTCCGGTTACTTCAACTACACTTGACTTAGAGCGTGGTGATTTAGCTGCCGGACTCTTTTTGTATCGCTTAATGGCAAACGGCCAAGTTTATGCAACCGGAAAAATGATTGTGGAGTAAGCAGTTTGTGTTGGGTCAAAAAACAGGAATGTCCTTGGTGGAACATTCCTGTTTTTTTATGTGTTTTCGTGTTCTGCTGCCGCTCGTTCTAGCCGGTCATTGATGGCACGGCCAAGGTCGAAATTGGGTAAGCGTTCGGCTAAAATAACCTCAGCATCGGTTTGATCGAGCCGACGCAGTGCCGCAAATAAATTGCGGGCGGCTTCACTAAAATCGCCTTTTTCGGAAAGAGATGCTGCTGCTGTCCAAGTTGTTTCAGTCGGTATTTCGCGAAAGGCTAATACCGCTTTTTTACTTAAAGCATATTGGTTTATCAATTCTGATAAATCACCTAATATCAATTTAATACGTGGTGCGTAATGAGCCTTTAGTTGACCTGGCGATTGCGGGTTTGAAGATTGATTAATTTGTAAAATTGCCTTTCCCACAACTGCTTCGATGGCTTCTACCGAAATGCCTCCGAGGCGGAGAATAGCCACTTCATTTTCGATCATACTCACAACCGTCGATTCGACGCCAACTTGGCAAGGTCCACCATCGAGGATGTATGGAATTTGTCCGTCGAGTTGGTCGGCAACGTGTTTTGCAGTTACGGGACTGATGTAGCCAAACGGATTGGCGCTTGGCGCGGCAAGGGGAAAATCGAGTTGTGCTAAGAGTTTGCGGGTAAGCGGGTGGGCTGGTACGCGCAAAGCAACGGTATCGCCGCCTGCAGTAACGATATCGGGGATATTTTCCTTTTTGGGAAGGACGAAGGTGATTGGGCCGGGCGAAAAAATTTGGGCCAAACGTTTTATGGGTTCAGGAATATGGCTTGCGTAGTGCTCGAACTGGTCGATGGCGTGCACATGCACAATCAAGGGGTTGAATGTGGGGCGTTTTTTGACTTCAAAAATTTGCACAACGGCAGCGGTGGAAAGTGCGTTGGCGGCAAGCCCATAAACGGTTTCTGTGGGAATGCCGATGAGTTGGCCAGCGCGGAGGTGTGCGAGGGCCTGATCTAAATCGGTTCCGATAACAGTTTTCACGCAACAAAGATAACGGGGATTTATGCGGCTGCTTCTATGTCTGTGGCAAAAAGAAAAAAATCGCTGTAAACGAAGCAAAATTGAGTCAATACGCCTTTTTTCAACCCAAAATTGATGCAAAATCGATGCAAATCGATTAAAAATAGAATAAGCGATTAGCTCCCGCCGTACACGGGAGCTAATCGTAAGTGCTCAAGCAGTTAACTAAACCGTGTATTTGGGGTTGAAAACACCGGTTTAGCTGACGGCAGGTGTCTAAACTACCTGAGCGGGTTAGTGCGAAGAGAAATACGGCACGCGCTCCGCTGGCCTTACGGGGCCATCCTCTCCGACTTAATGCAATTAAGCTGCTGGTGCGAATTTGTGCGAAGAGGAGTACGGCACGCGCTCCGTTGGCCTTACGGGGCCACCCTCTTCGACTTGATGGGATGCTGCCGCTGTGGCAGTAGTTGAAACCGATGTTGGACCTACAACCTGGCCATCAACAACAGTATATGGTAAAATAGCTTGATTCAATAATTCCCCAATGGATAATGATCGGTTGGTGCGAAGATGTTTCATGCGTCTGTTCGTTTTATGAATAACTAGAAATAAGACTGATCTATTAATCGTACTTTATATTTAAAAACTTTATTTTCACATTCACGACACAAAAATATAGTTTTATTTAATACAAGTCAAGTTTTTTTATATATTTGTACTCTAAAATAATCCAAATGACATTAAATTATTAAGAAAAACCTTAGACCTTAACCAGACGGTCTTTGCAGCCGAAATCGGCATCACGCAAACTTCCCTCTCTCAAATCGAAGGCGGCAAAAACGGAATCTCCTACGATGTCTATAAAGCCATTATAGCACGGTTCAACGTCGATCCATTTTGGCTTATGGATGGCGAAGGCGAAATGCTCCGCACCGAAAATGCAGCCAAAGCGAGTGGAAGTGTTTTGCCGCTTGTTGTTACCGTTGATTCCGAAGGCGAAGAAAATATTGTGGTGGTGGATAAAAAAGCAGCTGCTGGCTATTTGCAAGGCATGACCGATCCCGAATACGTCAACCGCCTCCCCGCTTTCCGCCTCCCCGGTTTTTATGGACGCACCTTCCGCGCGTTTGAAGTGAGCGGCGATAGCATGCTCCCCAATATTTATCCTGGCGATATGCTCGTGGGCGCATACGAAGAAAGTCTCCAACACCTCAAAAACGATCAAGTCTATATTGTTGTTTTAACGGATGGAAGCATTGTCGTAAAACGCTTGCGAAAACCCGAACCAAATCGCATCGAACTGCGCTCCGACAATACCGTTTACGAACCTTACCAAGTCGATGCCGCTGATGTTGCTCAAGTTTGGCAAGTTCAAGCTCGCCTTACCAAAGAAATTGGTGGGTTTCCAACACCCAAAAACGATCGCTATTCCGATCTTGAATTACGTCTTGCCGAACTCGAACGCAAACTCAAAAATTAAATTCAGTAACTCTATTTTTAATTCATCTTTATTCATCTATTCAATTTAACCTTTTATGCTCTTACTTATGGACACGCACATGCTTCAACTCAAACGCCGCATCCACGACAAACTCGATCGTATTCAGGATCCAGATTATTTGCAATCGCTCGATGCTATTTTGTCGTACGAAACAGCCCCAGCACAAGAACCCGAACAACCGCTACGCGATGAAATCAGCAAAGCGTGGCGGCGCACGTGGCTTCGGCTCTGGCATCACCACTAAATGCAATAACGCAAAAATCCCGAATGTTAAGCTCGGGATTTTTGCGTTGTTATCAATCTTATTTTATAGCGAGGCTAGCGCCACCATGGGGCCTTCGGGTTGTTGTACACCTCCCATTTTTTCGAGCGTTACGGCAAATGCTTCTGCCGATTCCAATTTGGGAAGTTGGTGAATAGAAACCGTTTCATCAATCGGTAAAACACCCGCGTCAACAGGTTTACCATTTACGATGGCCCACAATTGATATTGCTTGCCTTCGGGCAATGGCGTCAATTTTTCGTTGTGGATGCAATAAAATTTTTCGCTTTTATGCCAATGCGCGAGAAAACTAACCTGTTCAAAATCTTTTTGTCCTGTCAGCAACATCGAACGCACTTGTGGATTAATCGCCATGTCGTGATCGTGCTGCAAAGCCTTTTGTTCATTGGTTTGTTGCACCAATTGCTGCGAAATCGTTTTGTTTTGTTCGGCAATAACTGCTTTCTCTTTTTCTAATGCCGCAAGTTGATCCGTTGCTTGGGTAGAACGCATCGCCAACCAAATATTTCCACCGACACTTACAACAAGTAAAACGGAAGCAGCAATGGCCCATACACGAAATTTTGTGCGCAAAGCCTCGGATGGTTGTACTGCTGTTTGAATGGGAATAACAGGTGTTTCGTTTTGCGCCAAAACTGCCGATAAAACAGTTTCCCGCAATTCAGGACGCGGAGCAACAGCATGCGCTTCCGCATAAGCAATAACTGCCGATTCGGCCTGTTCTAGAGCTAGACGAATTTCTGGATGTTTCACAACCATTTCCTCCACCAACTGCATTTCTGCGGCTGTGGCACTTCCGAGGACATAACACTCGATGAGGCCCGATTCGAGGAGTTCTGTTACCGTCATTATCCGTTCATCATTTGGCGCAGCCGTGTTAAAGCTGCTTTAATTCGTGTTTTTACTGTTCCCAGAGGAATGTTCAATGCCTCTGCTGCTTCGGTTTGCGTATAACCACCGAAGTACAACAAATCAACCAATTGTTGCTGCTCAGGTTTGAGCTGTTCAACTAGCTTTTTTAATCCGATATGATCAATCGCCGTGGCGTGATGATGTTGTCGTTCGATACTATATACGAACTCATCGATACTCTGGACTTGCCCAGCATCGCGAAAATCTTTGGATCGTACTTTGTCAATGGCCGAATTGCGCGCAATATTCAACATCCACGTATATAAACGTCCTTTTCCCACATCGTAAGCAGCCGCATTGTTCCAAATTTTGATAAACGTCTCCTGCAACACATCCTCCGCTGTTTCGCGGTCGTTTACAATCCTGAAAATTACACCGTAAAGCGCAGCCGAATAATGATCATAAAGCACGCGAAGCCCACGCTCATCGCGGCCCTTAAGCCACAAAACAAGATCTGATTCTGCCGGTAATGCAATGCGTGGACTCATTTTCTGCCTACGAAAATACAATCCCTTGACAAACTGACAAGCCATTCCGAAAAAGAAATGCCGGACTCCTCAGAATCCGGCATCTAAAAAAAAGAAAAAAACAGTCGATTAATGGCTGCTCAAATACGAAGCAACACCAGCATGCGTGTCTTTCAAACCATCCTTACCCTTAGTCCAATTGGCAGGGCAAACTTCGCCGTTTTCTTCAAAAAACTGAAGCGCGTCAACCATACGCAATGCCTCGTCAACATTACGGCCCAACGGAAGATCGTTGATCAACTGATGACGTACCAAACCATTCTTGTCAATCAAGAAAAGTCCACGGTATGCAATCATTTCCGAAGTAGCCATCATATCGCCATCTTCATTGATTTCATAAGCACCATTGATGACACCGTAATTCGAAGAAATTGTTTTGTTGGTATCCGCAACAATCGGATAAGTAATGCCTTTGATACCACCTTGATTTTTGTCCAGCTGCAACCAGCCCCAATGCGATTGCTCGGTATCCGTAGAACAAGCTACAACCGCACAACCACGAGCTTCAAACTCCGCTAGTTTTTCTTGAAAAGCATGAAGTTCTGTTGGACAAACAAACGTAAAATCTTTAGGATAGAAGAAGAAAATCACATACTTCTTGCCCAAATACTGAGAAAGTGAAAACTGGTCAACGAACTCACCGCCATTGACAACAGCCGCAGCCTGAAACACAGGCGCTTTTTTACCGACTAAAACTTGCATAGATGATTATGTTTGTGTTTAAATGTTGTTGATTTTAATCCTACAAAGGTAAGCGGAAATAAAATGTAGCAAGTCTGATAAATGTCATCCATTTAAAAACAAAATTTAGAGCCTGTTTAAATTTTATCCTTTGAGTTTGTTATGCGCCTTTTTGCACCATACTTCGTTGCGTTTTTTGACCGTAGGCGTTCTACTATGGCCTGCAAAACGCGCCTCGTCTGGCACAAAAAGCCATCATAACAATTCTCAAAAACAAATTTTAAATAGGCTCTTAAAATCAGAA
>JAAFIA010000063.1 GCA_013298545.1 Bacteroidota bacterium
CAGCGGTAATCTCTTCGTTCTTGAAAACCGTATCCAATTTTCGAGAACGTAGAGATTACCGCTGCTGCTGCTGAAGGAAAATCGTTGGCGCGCATTGATAATTTGGTTGTATTTGTTTCAAACGCAGTTCCGGGCGATGTTGCCGATATTCGCATTGTGTCTAAGAAACGTCGTTTTCTGGAAGGGAAAGCAGTAAAATTTCATAAACTTTCCGATAAACGTACCGAACCCGTTTGTCAGCATTTTGGAACGTGTGGTGGTTGCAAATGGCAACATTTGGATTACGCTTGGCAATTGAATTTTAAGCAACAACAAGTAACCGATGCGTTGACCCGAATCGGTAAAATTGAATTACCACCGATTGAAAATATTTTAGGTTCAGCAAAAATTTATCAATACCGGAATCGCCTCGATTATAGTTTTTCGAATAAGAAATGGTTAACTGCCGACGAAATGCAGATTCGCGAAGGCATTGAAGATCACAACGCACTTGGCTTTCACGTGCCGGGAACATTTGATAAAGTGATTGATTTGAAAAAATGCCATTTGCAACACGATCCTTCGGATGCGATTCGTGCGTTTGTGCGCGCGCTCACGCAGCAACTAAATCTGGAATGTTTCGACATCAAACACCAGACGGGCTTGCTGCGTTCGCTTACCGTGCGTACGGCTTCGACGGGCGAGATCATGGTGATTTTTCAATTTTTCAAACGCGATGATGAGGCGATTGAAGCCATGATGTCGGGCATTCGCGATGCGTTTCCAAACATTACTTCGCTCTTGTATGTGGTGAATGGAAAAGGGAATGATACGATTCACGATTTACCCGTGCATGTATATACGGGACGTGATCATATTTTTGAAGCGATGGAGGGTTTGCAATTTAAAATCGGACCAAAATCATTTTACCAAACCAATTCGGCACAGGCGTATGAGTTGTATAAAATCACACGCGACTTTGCGGGATTGACGGGTGTAGAAAATGTGTATGATTTATATACCGGAACAGGAACGATTGCGTTGTTTGTTGCCAAACAGGCGAAGAAGGTTGTTGGGGTAGAATTAGTAGCTGCTGCGATTGAGGATGCTAAATTAAATGCATCCTTAAACGGAATTGCGAACACGGAGTTTTTTGCATCAGACATGAAAGATTTATTCAATGCCAATTTCATACAACAACATGGAACGCCGGATGTGATAATTACAGATCCGCCGCGCGTGGGTATGCACGAAGATGTGGTGGCGTGCTTGAACACGAGTGGCGCGAAGAAAATTGTTTATGTGAGTTGCAATCCGGCCTCACAAGCGCGCGATTTAGCTTTGTTAGATGCGAATTACCGTGTGGTACGGGTGCAACCGGTCGATATGTTTCCGCAAACACACCATGTAGAGAATGTGGTGTTGTTGGAGTTGCGGTAGGGGGGAGTGTGAAGAAAATATACAACGAAGGCAATTCCGATAACTTATTACAAAGTAAAAGAAGAATGAAATCTAGTTATTTAATTGTCTGAACTAGTTGCTAAGTTTTATCGAATACCGTTGTTTGATTTTTCCTTTTTTAGAATATGCAGTTAAAACAATTTGCCCAGCCTCGTCAAAACCAGCAACAGCATATTCATTTTCTGGATCTAAATCGTGTGGCAACTCCGTTAATTTGTTGTTTTCCCACCACCAACATTTTAGTTTATGATCTTCGCCATTTGTAAATATAATGGGCAAGGTTGGGTGAAAAACAACATCGTAAATTGCTCCTTGATGAATTTGGATTGTAAATACTTCAGCAGGTCGATTGATGTCCCAAAGAATTAAATGCCCATTTTTATTCGAACAAGCTACAAGGTTTAGCATTGGATGTACAAAGACTTGTGCGTTTTGACCAAGTTTAGTGGGAATAGCGTGTTGTTTACTTGGTTCATTCAAATTCCACCAACTAATATTTTTTCCTACGGTAATTAATATAGAATCCGCAAGAGCCATATCTGTAATGTCCTCTTGATTTGCAAAACTAGCTAGTTTGTACTGTTTTTTTCGCGTGCTGTCAACCATCACAAGGTAGTGCAGGAAATCTGAACGTTGTTTGAGTGTTAATTCTTGCATCGGACCATCATAGCCAGAATAAACGATTGTAAATCGCATGTCTTTATCCCAAATCGCATTGTGTATCTTCCAATATCTATCTGTATTCGGAGTTCTTTCAGCAAGTAGCTCGAATAATGTCGGCCACTCTAAATGGTCTTTTTGATTCGATAAACAGTCGAAGTATTCAATCCCACCCAAAATATACTTGTCCGATTTGCTTTTAAAGATTGGAGTGCTAAAAGGTGATTCAAAATGAATACTTTTTGATGTTTTGTTTTGTTTGCTAAAGAAAAGCAGATCTCCTGTATAACTGACAATTGAATCTTTATTCGCGATGGAAAGAAGTTTTCTTCCTTCAAAATACAAGGTATCTGAAAGTATAAAACTGATTTTATTGGGAACAGTAGAATTCACAAAAAAGATTGTGCTAAGTGAAATGATTGAAAGAAAAAGAAGTGGAAAGATCGTTTTGCGCATCATTTTGTTAAAGTTACCATACTTTGCTTAACAAATGCAGTGCCGAAATTGGGCCAATTGATAACATACCAATCTTTGTATTCAGCTTGTGTATAGACTGCAGTCTTGTCTGCTATGTTGCCAACGGCCGACGAAGTTTCGTCAGGCTGACCGTATATCGGTGTGTTTTTTCCATAAACGATGATGTACTTAGGGGTTGCGTTCATCGAATTGATCGCATCGCCTTTCTGAGCAGGTAGGTTTGCCGACTTGTTATCGTTGATGGGTTTTACTTTTTCGATTGTCGCGGTAAGTCCAAAAAATGTTCGAACAAAATTACGAGAATGTGCATCGGTAAGCATAGCTTGTAAATCTGGACTTAAATCATTGCCAATAATCATTGGATTTAGAAAGGCTTTACAAAAATCAACAACTTTTTTCTTACTCGCCGTTAGCCCTGTTACTGCTAAAATAACTTGGCCTTTTACTTTATTGTCGATAATGTACTTTTCTTTTGAATAAACTCCAGCCTCTGCGAGGTAGTTTGGATCTAGCGTGCTATCGGAAGTCTGACTTACTCCAAGTACAACAGATAAATCAAACGTTGCGGTAGATAAGAATTCAATTAGTGCAGGTATTTCAACTTCTGGCGTATTTCTAGCTAGAACCATGTGTGCTTGAATGGCTTTTTCATAATTATGATCGGCCCACAAAGTGGTTGTCTTATAGCCATACATGTATTGATCAAAATGGGTTTTTGAAATAATTTTAGACGTTCTTAAATTTTCAAATCCGACTATGCCTGATGTGTTTCTAACTGCGGGAGTTGATGAAAATGCATCAAATGCGCGTACTTTTTGAATCAATTTTATATCCGTGAAATTTTCAGGTGGACTTACGAATATCCCAAAGGCATTGTGAATTGAGGCAGTACTTTCGTTTGTGGCATCCGCTTGAGAACGACGATAAACAGCTTTGTATAGTTCACTTTCTGAAAACTTGCTTAGGTCAATTTTTGCCCATTCGGATAGTAATGCCGTAAAAACCGATTCTTGTTCACGACCAAATTCAACATATTCTAGTTTTGTGCCAGCTAATGCTGGAGCATATTTGTCGGTATATAAGCCTACCTTGTTTTGTGCATCAAGTATCCATTGTCTATTTGTAGTAACTGCGTTTGAGCCAACAATAGCATTTATGTTTTGCAAATTGTCTTCGAATTTTCCACCTGTCGGCACAATCATCGCAGAAACACGTGAAACAAAATTTTTATTCTCAGCTAACCATTTTTTTAATTTATTCTGGGCTTTAGTGCCATCTGATGATTGAATATCATAAGGAATATCATTTGAATTAGTTAAGCAAGAAGCAAAAACAACTTCCGATTTCCATTGAAGCTCTTCTTTAGGAACATTCGGATTAATTTTCATAGCATTAAAAACCTCGTCAAATAATGCTTTGGTTGCATTATAGTTTTGTGTAAAGCTAAGATCGCCAGAAGCGTCAATTCGCCCTTCAATAACATAGTTTACTGTTTGATGACCGATATTGATACCTGTATCTAGCCCATGCCCATGGATTACAAACTGGTCAATTCTTCCCCAACGACCATACGTTTTTGCAAGATTTGTAAACGTTCCACTATACCCGCTAACATCTTCTTGCCCATCAATAATTAATACCATAATACGTTTTGACGGATCTTTTTCCAGCGGGTCGTTATGCGTTAGAACAAGTTCTTTTGTTCCATTATCTAAAACTGTAACACCATTGTGATCATGAGTTGCATATAAAAGAACCACAAGACGATCTCGATCAGATTCAGCCAGACCAACACGTGCATAATTAATGACCTGTTGATCTAATACTTCCGCATGAAATCTATGAAGATTTCGGATTTTACCATTTAATTTTTTCTGGTAATCAGGTATCGATGTGCCGGTTGTATTATTTACCCTACCAAAAGCGGTTAAATCCTCTATTGTTTTAAAAACAGGTTTTTGAGAAGAGTTTACATATACATTGAGATCATCAATATCAGCGTTAGACTTAAATGCATCGAGGGCTAAATCAGTTAATAAGCCTAGAATAGTAGCATTGCTTGCAAAAATTTTATTAAAATAATCGAACTTACTTTTTGCTGTTCGTGTGGCATCAATACTTTTAGGAATATAAAAAGACGTAGTTTGGGTGTGGGCTTCGTGAAACGATTTGAATAAAGGTTCTGGGTCATTGAGGAAAACGGCATTGGCATCTAAATCTTCTACTTTTTTCCCATTTACCTCGGCAATCAATTCCTTTACAGTAATCTTATGTAAATTCGGCAATAATGAGTTTAATGAGAAAAGGATTTGACGAATTGTTTCTTGCTTTTTTCCATCTGGATCATTCGTTGCTGATAGGGCTGGACTATTGTACCAATCTACTTGGCTTTCAATACGCTTCCATAAGGACGATAATCTCATATTCAGAAACTCATCCCATGTCTGTATATAACTTGATGGTAATGGCCATGAACCATCACCATCAATTTTAAAGTTGAATTTTTCATCAGGAGTTTTATCCAGCGTTCCATCTGAAACGACAGGTGCAGCCCTGCGGGGCTTGTAATAACCAAAAGGGTCTAGAAATTTGCGTAAATGCTCCCACTCCAAACGTGGATCGGCACCTTGATACATTCCTTTTTCAGATTCTCTACTTACCAGAAAATATTCATCATGATCACTCATCTTAAGAACAAATTTGGGTTATGCTTCTTTTTCTTATGCATAAATGTACAAAACTGAAAAGTTAAAGTCAAGCATTTAGCTTGGTGGTTGGAAAATATGTTGATAGGTTAAGAATACTAAGCCCTATTCATGTATAAAGAGATGTAGCAGAAATTCTCAGGAAAATATTCAAGAGCTGACAAGTTCTAATCCCCCCCCGCATCGCTCACGCGCCACCGCACACCCGGCGCAAGCGTAAATAAAACCGGAACCGCTGGAAGCAAATTCGTAGAAATATCCATGCGATCGGTAATCGGATAATTGTGTTCGAGTTCGCCGCCGTACCAGATAAATTTTGTTTGCCAACGTTTGTTTTTGCTTTGCTTGAATAAACCATCTTCCACATAACCATCCAATTCGTGCCAATTTCTACGGTAATAGAAAAACGGACCAAGGCCACCTGTTCCTTCGCCCAATTTTCCGAACGGCACATTCAACCGCACATTAAACATACTCATGCCTGCAAAACGCCCAGCACAATCGGCAAAAATACCTTGATCAAATTTTACAGACCAGTATGGTTTGATGCGATACTCGCAAGTGAGTGCAATACCATACGTTACTGTGCCCTGTCCTTTTTTATCGAGCTTGCCTTTGAACAAATGTGGATGTTTGCTTGGTTTCAAATGCCAAGAGATACCAATGAATTTTACACCAATATACCATTGTGCTCCAGCTTTATTCGGAAGCAGGAGCAACAAACAAAAAAGAAACACGAAGCAAAAACGAATCATTGCGCGATAATACAATTTTTTCGCCGCACGAATGTGGTAAGTTGTTGCGCTGACAAAATAAAAAACCGACCAATCATTAATTAACGTACCTTTGTGCCGTTGGCAATCGCCCTGTATATCGAATGTTCTTCTTCGATTGCCCACACAACCCGCCCAGGGAGTCTGCTTACCGAAGTTTCTTTCTTCGCATTTTTCACAGACCAATCCGAACATTCTTCATCGCAATTGCATGATTTTCTATGCAATTTAATACCCGTTTCAAACATGACGTTTGAGAAACTTCAATTAATTGCGCCCCTCCTTCAGGCGTTGAAACAAGAAGGATACACAACCCCAACTCCAATTCAGCAACAAGCCATCCCGATCGTTCTCGAACAACGCGATTTGCTTGGATGCGCGCAAACAGGTACTGGAAAAACGGCTGCATTTGCGTTACCTATTTTGCAACTTCTTCTCGAAGAAGGAACGATTGCCGGTCGTAAACCCATTCGCACACTCGTGCTCACACCTACACGCGAACTCGCGATTCAGATTGCCGAAAGTTTTACAGCTTATGGCCATCATACCGGATTGCGCAATACGGTTGTATTTGGTGGAGTAGGACAGAAGCCGCAAACAGATGCGTTGCGCGCAGGAGTCGATGTGTTGATTGCAACACCAGGCCGTTTGCTCGATTTGATGGATCAAGGTTATGTTGATTTGCGTCAACTTAAAATTTTTGTTCTAGACGAAGCCGATCGTATGCTCGATATGGGTTTTGTGCATGATGTGAAACGCATCATTGCCAAACTTCCACAGAAGCGCCAGTCGTTATTTTTCTCCGCAACCATGCCACCAGAAATTGTCAAACTGTCGGCAACAATTTTAACCAATCCGTTGCGCGTAGAAGTTACACCGGAATCGACAACCGCCGAAACGATTCAGCAATGCGTTTATTTTGTCGATAAAGCCAACAAGAAAAGTTTGTTGATTCATCTCTTACGCGATTCGGCTATTGACAATACGCTTGTCTTTACACGCACCAAACACGGCGCCGATCGTGTAGCCCGCGACTTGACCAAATTTGGTGTGAAAGCCGAAGCGATTCATGGTGATAAAGGCCAGAATGCGCGTCAACGTGCATTGAGCAATTTCAAAGAAAAGAAAATTCGTGTTTTGGTGGCCACCGATATTGCTGCACGTGGAATCGATATTGATAAATTATCACATGTGATCAATTACGAACTTCCGAATGTTCCAGAATCGTATGTGCATCGCATTGGCCGAACGGGTCGTGCGGGTGCAAACGGCAAAGCGATTTCGTTTTGCGATGCTGAAGAACGTGCCTATTTGCAAGACATTCAGAAATTGATTGGTATGCGTATTCCACTCATCACAGAACATCCATTCCCGATGGATCCCGATGCCGATTTTGCTCCTGTGGCTAAAAAAGGAAAAGGTGGATCGCCGCGCCCCCCGCGCAAAAAAGCCCGCACACGGTACGATAAACCTGCTGGTTTTGGCAAAGAAAAACCAAGCGGCTTCAAAAAAACAAGCGAATCAACCGCAAGTACTTCAAATCCTCCCAAAACACGCATCAACAGCCAAGGCAATAAAGTTGAGGTGAAGAAAAAACGCTGGTACCGCAAAGGAAAAGCATAAGTTAAGTTCCAATGGATTCGATTTATGGACATAGGCGTTTTTGAAATTTCAAGTTCCAAGCACACAAATAGCCATTTTTAATCCTGATAGTTTCTTCGCACGAGCAACGCGCAATTGGTGAATTACTGAGTTAGCAAATTAGCAATTCAGTAATTCACTAACGCAGTAATTCACCAATTAGCCAATTAGCGCTGGCCATGCGGGGTGGAAAACAATTCATTCCTCCATTCCAAGGTCTTACGTCTTTTAAAATCTCAATTCAATCAACTTCATATACGATTTGGCACAGTATTCGCGTTCTTGTTAGGTATAAACGCCCAATGTTATGGATACTGAAGCGATGAATGCCGTTTTTGAACGCCTGAGCAAGTGTATTGCACACAGTAAAAATTTACTGCAACTCGAAGCAACAGAACGTTTGCTCGAATTATTCCGCAAGCAATCTGCGCATCCTGAATTGCACGAAAAACTTGCTTTTCAGTTTGCCGAAAAAGCAAACCAGATGCATTATTTTGAGTGGAAATCGTTCCGAAAATTCGGTGCCGATGCTGCGTAATCGAACGTAAATTTATTTTTAGATCAAAATACATTACGGTCTAGAGTCTCAATCAAGCAATCACACTTTTGCGTGCTACGAAATGAAGTATTTGGAGTCTTTCATCTCCGCATTGACTGCCCTAATTGGTGAGTTGGCTTCTCTTTTCGTGTAAATACATGATTGGGTGCGATGCCAGAGCATAGTGAGTCGGTGCCGAAGTCTCGGGATTGTGATTCGTAATTTGGACTTTATAATTCGGACTTTGTGATTTAGACTTTGTAATTTGGACTTTGTGATTTAGGCTTTGTAATTTGGACTTTGTGATTTAGGCTTTGTAATTTGGACTTTGTGATTTAGACTTTGTGATTTAGGCTTTGTAATTTGGACTTTGTGATTTAGGCTTTGTAATTTGGACTTTGTGATTTAGGCTTTGTAATTTGGACTTTGTAATTTGGACTTTGTGATTTGGACTTTGTGATTTAGGCTTTGTAATTTGGACTTTGTAATTTGGACTTTGTAATTTGTGATTTAGACTTTGTAATTTTATTTAATTCCTTTTTTATTCAATGCCGTTTGGTACGCCTTCGCATTTTTTAAATGCTGATCGTAATCTGCTGTGAATTTATGGCGGCCCGTTCCAAATTCGGCACACATGTAGATGTAATCGCTGCGTTTGTAATTCAAGACCGCATCTACCGCCTCGGGTTCTGGTAATAAAATTGGGCCGGGTGGCAATCCTTCATTTTTGTAAGTGTTGTATGGCGAGTCGTAATCCAGATCATCGTTGCGAACACGTTGTATCGTAAAATCACCAATCGCATAAATCACCGTTGGATCAGATTGCAATTTCATGCCTTTGTTTAAACGGTTGATGTACAAACCTGCAATTGTTGCTTGCTCATCTGCAAAACGTCCTTGTTCCGATTGCACAATCGATGCTAAAATGATGCACTCCGATTGGGTTTTGTCCATTTTTTTTGCTTTTGCTTTTCGCTCTTCTGTCCAAAACGCCTTGTACTCTTTGGCCATGCGTTCCATAAATTGTTCGACAGAAGTATTCCAATAAAATTCATACGTGTTTGGAATGAAAAGCGTCATGATGCTGTGTTGATCAAATCCATATTGGCTGATGAACGCATCATTTTCTAGTTGATCTAAAAATGTAGCCGAATCAATTTCTAATTTGCCAGACACACGGCTTACCAATTGTTCCTTGGTGTGGACGTTGTTGAACGTAAATTTTACCGGCTCTTGCAATCCAGCTTGCAACATATTAATCAACTCGCGATTCGTCATCCCATTGCGAATGCGGTAACGACCAGGTTTTACGCTGTCAAACTTTTTTGTCTTGGCTGTTAAATCAAATGACGCTTGGTCTTCGATAAAATCACGATCAATCAAAAGTTGTTTGACTTCTTCAACCGTTGATCCGGTGCGTACATACAAAATTTCTGGTTCTTGATTTTTGGTGCGGATGTTTCCTTGGTAATACATTTTCCAAAACCACCATCCGCCAACTGCGCCTAGCAAGAGGCCAACAATTAAACTAATTTTCCCGATTTTCTTAAATCCCGATGAAGCACTCATGTAAGCGTTTTATTTTTTAAGCGTTTTTAATTGTGCTTTAATTTGTGTGGCTTGCACATGTTTCGGATTGCGTTTCAATAAACGATCCAATGTTTTTTCTGCCAACACATAATTTTGTCTGTAAAGATACAAACCTGCCAAATTGAGTAAGGCCTGCTCGTCGTCAGGATCTAGGGCCAACGCTTGGTTGTAATACGATTCAGCTTTTACATCATCGCCTTCTAGTAACCAGAGATAGCCCAAACTGGTCAGCGAAGAAACATGCTTGGGATATAAATTGATGACTTGCTGATATTGCTCGCGCGCTTCGCGGTTGGCTTTGCGGCTTGCCAAACTGAGTGCATACTTGTTGCGAAAATCGGGATGAAACGGTGCTAAATCACTTGCTTTTTTATAAAACGGTTCTGCACTTGCTGCGTCGCCTGTTGAATAAAATGCTTCGCCAATGCGGTATGCCGTCCACGCTTGTCGGTTGTCAAATGACGTTTGTACCAACAAGGAATCTAAAATCAACTGGTTACCGAGTACACGCACATAATTTTTTATAACATCGAAATTGCGTTGCAAAAAACGAAGCTGAACCAAGTCGTCTAAATTGCTTCGTATTTGCTGCGCGTTGCCATCGGGCAAATACCGTGCGGCTGAATCGAGGAAGAATAATTTCTGATCAAATTTTTCAAACTGCTGCAAATACGCACGTGCCTTGATTTGTGGCGATGGCTCTTTTTCGTTGATCGCATACAAGCCCAGAAAACGTCCTTGTGGTTTTTCGGATGTCGTCTTGGCAACGGGCCTACGGATGTAATGATCGTGAACGGTAACGTGTGGAATATCAATCGAGCCGGAACGCGGCATGTGGCACGATACGCAATTGTTGTTTGCCGTAGCCAAATGTTCAGGCGTATCGGAACAATTTTTGAGTTTACTTTTTGCGCTTCCACCATGACAAGATTTACAGGTTGCATTAAACGTATTGCTTCCTGTTTGTTTCACGGTAATGTGTGGGTTGTGGCACGTAACACAAGTCAATGCTGATTTGTAGGGATGCAACGTGTTTTCGGGCAAAGTAGCACGTTGCTTTTCTGTTTGCAAAAAACAGGCACTCATTTTCAAACGCTCGGCATGCGAGGCCATGATGAATTGATCTTCGGCACCTTCGTATTTGGGCATGAAAACCGTCATCACATCGCTCAATTTCATACCGGGACGAAAATCTAAAAAAGATTTCCCAGGTTTTAAAACAGCATTTCCCTGCAAATGGCAACGCTGGCAAACATCAAACTGCAACTCGGGCGAAAGTTTTCCGGGATTCACAATGGAATAATCAATTGTAGTTGATGTATCAACTATAATTCCCGCTTGTTTTTCTTTAACATGCAAGGAGCCTGGTCCGTGGCAACGTTCGCATGTAATGCCGTCAGGCACAGCATCAAATTTATTTTCAGAACCTTTGACAAAAGACGGGAGCGAATTGTGGCAGCTCATACATTCCAAGCCAATGATGCGGTCGAAGCGTGAGTTGTAGCCATTTTCAAAGCCTGGCGGTAAATCCCATTGACCTTTTTGTGCATAGAACGTCATGGGCATCTGAAAAAAGTAACCATTCACACTATACATGTGCGAGTTGGTATGTTGGCCTGATCCAACAATGTAATCGACTTTTTCTTCGCGTTTAAAAATAGTATCGCGACCATCTAATCGAAATTCGGTGATGAACATGGTATTGCCACGAAATCCGCTGTGGTACCAAAAATCTTTTTCCTTGTCGTAGATGGTTGACTCTTTTCCAAACTTCCCTGCCGACTTGGAACTGTTTGCGGTATCAAACGATTGGCCCATACCGGTATGAATAAATGTTTCGTGAATACCAGAATGGCATTGCTTGCAAACATTCATGCCTACATAAGTAACACTATCGGCATGGTTGCGCCAAGGCGATTGTGTTTCGGTTGTAATTTTTTCAGGATCTTTTTCTGTACCGCAAAATGTGGCAAGTAGTATTACCGACGTTACCAGAAAAAATAAAATGATCGTTTGAAGACGCATGACTTGCTGCAAAAATTAATGACCTTTTCGCACCAGTTGCATCGTTAATTCGTCTAAGAAAATATCGCCCACACGAATCCAATCTTTTTTAATTCCGGTGATGAGAAATTTGTGTTTTTGGAAAAGCATGACACTGTCTTCATTATCAACCGTAACGTTGCAATACAGTTGGTGTAAATGTAGCGTATGAAAGCAGTACTGAATTAATAATGTCAATGCTTCAGAAGCATAGCCTTTGCCGCGGTCTTCGGTATCGACAAGGATTCCCACGCCCGCGCGCATGTGTAAGGGATCGAAATCAAATAAATCAATCGCACCCACATCGCGGCCATCGCGCGTTGTAATCATCAGACGCAATTGCTTGTTGGTGTGCAAATCTTGGTGCGAACTGGCAATGTACTGCTCCAATACAAAACGTGAAAAAGGCGTAATGGTATTGCTCGCTTTCCAGATGGAAGTATCATTCTCCCATTTGTAAAGCGTGTCCACATCATGCGGTTCGAGCGCACGAAGACGAATGGTATCGCCAAGTAAAAGTTGGATTTGCTGCTGCATCTTCCCCGAAGATAACGGTTTGTTGGAAAACGAAAAAATTTAACAAAAATTAAACCTTTTCTTATTCCTTGTTTTTAGAGTCAATCGTAATCGTAACTGGCCCATCATTGAGTAACCGAACTTGCATATCGGCTCCAAATTCGCCCGTTCCGATTGGCTTTCCGAGTGCTGCCGAAAGTTGCGCAATCATGTTTTCATACAGGGTAATGGCTTTCTCGGGGCGCGCTGCACGTATATACGAAGGCCGATTTCCTTTTTTGGTAGCGGCATGCAAGGTGAATTGACTAATCAGCAGAATTTCGCCGCCTGTTTCCAACACCGATTTATTCATCACACCCTGCTCATCAGGAAAAATACGCAGGTTGGTGATTTTCTGCACCAGCCAAGTACAATCTTCCAAGTCGTCGGCATCTTCAACGCCAACAAAAATGAGTAAGCCTTGAGCAATCTGACTTTTGATGCTACCGCCAATGGTTACCGAGGCTTCAGAGACACGTTGAATAACGACCCGCATACGTCAATCGAAAATAGCGTGATACGATTCACTTTCACCTTCGTTTCCTTTCAAGAGATTGGACGGGGAAAGAGAGTTAATGATATTGAAAAATCCACCTGCTTCATCTAAAATATGAAACAAGGATTCGCCTACGCTCGTTTTCTTTAATTGCTGAATTGGTTCTGCTTTTTCAACTTGCTTTTTCGTGTAAGCCGAAGCCAAGCGCACCAGAAAAAATTTATCGTTAATCGCTGTCAGAAATCCATCGGCATCGCGTTTTTCCAAATATTTCGCCGACTCGGTGAATAATTCTTTTTCTGTTTTTCCGAGATTCGGACTTGCGGCGAGTTTATCTAGATTTTTTTTTGCCTCGTCGTACTGATCGTTTTTTAAATTGACATAAACAGCAACCGTCCAAACCAATTCATTATCCAATCCACCCGCTTTTGCTTCGCTCAAAAATGTTTCCCAGTCTTTCAAACCATCGGCCTGTTTTTCTGGAATTTCATTACGGGCCATGCCACGCATGAGAAATCCTAATCCGTGTAAACGATGCCAAGCTTGTTCTTCCGAGATATTTTCTTGGCCTGTTGCTAACACAGCTGCAAGTGTTTTGAGATCGGCGCGATTTTTTTCGGTGTCTTCAATCAAACCATTTGCTTCCTGTTCAGAATGATATGGGTATTTGTTTTGGCTATACACCAGCCCCCGCGCCAAATGTGCCATCGCACGCAAATCGGCACGTTGTAAATCGTGCGGATGGATACGATCCATTTCATAAAAAACAACACCAGCAGGCGCAGTTCGGCTTACAAACCATGTGCTACCCAAAATAAGATGCTCGGCACTTTCATTCAAATACGCAGGAAGTACGGGTTGTTGCGATGACGCTAAAGTCATCGAAGCACCATTGATTGCGTCGATGAGTGTAGGCAAAGAATCTTCATCGGTTTTGAGTAAGACATCTTTGGCATCGTTCACTTTTTTTCCGGCGCTAAACAAATCGGCAAGATTTAATTTGGCCGATTTTTTAGCAGAATCGGATTGGCCGAGAATCGTGAGTGTTTTTGCCGAGAACGCCAATAAATTATTTCGTGCTTCGGCAAATTCAGGATCGCCAGCTTTCGAGGTTCCCCGCAAAGCCACTTTAAACGCGCGGTACAATTCTACCGATTTGTCGTCGCTAAATTGTTTTTTCATGCGTTCGCGTTCCAAAGCCAAAGGATCTTCTTTGGGTTTGTCTGATCCACAGGCCGATGCCAACAGCATGGCGCAATACAATACAGCGTGTAAATAGATTTTCATGCGTTGTTTTTTTTAATCGTATGCTTTATCGAGTTCTTCGCCATTCATGACAGCAAGGTAACAGGTGTAACGTGTTTCTGCAATTTGTCCTTCTTCAACTGCTTTGCGTACAGCACACCCAGGCTCGTTGTCGTGAACGCAATTGTGAAATTTACATTGTCCAAAACGTTCGCGCATTTCAGGGAAAAAATGCGACAATTCTTTTTTATCCAAATCAATGATGCCAAATTCTTTGATGCCCGGCGTATCAATTACCCAGCCGCCATTTTTCAACGGGTGCATTTCGGCAAACGTTGTGGTGTGCATGCCTTTGTTGTGTGCCTGCGAGAGTTCGCCCGTGCGGATATCGAGTTGCGGTTCAAGCGCATTGATGAGTGTACTTTTTCCAACACCCGAATGGCCAGAAACCAAGTTGATTTTCCCTTGCATTTCAGCCGCAATTTTGGCTACATCATTTGCATTGGTGGAAGAAATAAAATGGCAGCTATATCCCAACGATTCGTATAAGCGCATCAATTGCTTGACATAATCTTGGTATTCTTCATCGAGCAAATCGCGCTTGTTGAAAATAATGGTTGCCGGAATACTGTATGCTTCGGCGGTGATGAGAAAACGATCGATAAATCCGGTTGAGGTACGCGGTTCAACTAAAGTTGCCATGACATACGCACGATCAATGTTTGAGGCAATGATGTGTGTTTGTTTCGATAGGTTAGTCGATCGGCGAATAATATAATTGCGGCGATCGTGCAATTTTGAAATGATTCCAATGCCTTCTGTTGGTTCAAGTTCCACATCTACACGATCGCCAACCGCAAACGGATTGGTGTTTTTGAGGTTGAGTCCTTTGATGCGCAATTGGCCTTTGATGCGGCATTCTTGACGCATACCCGAATCGAGCCAAACAGTGTACCAACTTCCGGTCGATTTAATGACGATTCCTGATTGTATTTCCAGCATTGGGCAACGAAGTTAAGGAAAGCGGTGCTTCCCGTATTTAAGTGTCTGTTTAAATTTTATCCTTTGTTCTCAATACCGAGGCTTCGGAACAAATTTTAAGCAGTTACTTCATGTTTTGAAAACATTCGCATTTAAAGTAGTGTTTCGGAATCTTCTTCTTGTTCTCGACTCAACGCAACCAACAATTAAAATTAGCGCGGCTTTTCGTGGCCGTACTTCATACGCATTGAACTATTACCACCACGCGGGTCGTAGTAGGTTGAAACTGTTCCCCAACTAAAAAGTCTATTTTTCCCAATCGTTTCGGTTAGCCAGTTTTCGTAACGTTCTTTTCTTTTCAATTCATTTTCTTCTGTCCAATCCGCCCAGGTTTTGTTTTCTTGTTCAGGTTCGGTAAACCCAAAGTCAATTAAAAATAAAGAGCCGTTGTAAAAGCAAACATGGACGTAGAAATTTAAAGCATCAATATTAATGTCTTTAAAATAAATCCAGGCGTAGCCATTTTTAATGTCCACCGTTTTATGTTGAGGAACAAGCTCCACTAGATCAGCATAGGAGATATCAAGCCCAACACGAATGCTATCACTAAGGTGAAAACACCCTGTTTCTAAATCCAGAATAGTCATAAAAAGTGGTTTAATGAATCATTGGAACATTCTAAACGTTAAACTAATTCGAGAGGTTGGATTATTAAAATCTTTAGGAACACCATGGCGAAATTTTTTTTGAGTTTCGCCGTGCATCGTTAGCAGACAACCATGTTTTAGTTTAATGTTTACATGACGGTATAAATTATCGTTTCGCTCATTTTTTAAGTTCTTGGGGGTAATCCTTAATTCGCGAGGAAAATTTTCATCTTCACATAACGTAACAAGTGTAATCCCGGTGTTGGGAATCATTCCTTCTTGGCAATCACTATGTTGTGCAATGTAATCTTTGCCATTGGCATACCAATTGACAATGACTTGGTTGTATTTATTGGCGTTCTCTTTCTCATTTAGAGCATCCATAAATTTTTGAAAAAGCACTGGTAATGATAAGTCTTCATAGTGTTCAATACCGGAATACATATAACTTGTTTTTCGAGAAGGTTGCCTTTCGGGCTGATGTAAATAGCTGCGATGCCAACGCGGTGAGTCAACCTCTTCGCTATACATGACAACCTTGCCGCGTTCAACAGGATGAATGGCAAACAAATTTTGGTACTGATTAGTCGCATACGCTACTAAATCATCAGAAAGCCATTCAATACAAATCCACGAGGATTTGCTCTCCGACAAAAAAATCGTCGCAGACTTTTGCTCTTTAGATGGATTTACATACAATATTCCATCTTTTAGTTGTTGAAATGCTTCTTCCATTATTTAGCATCAAATGCTTCTTGCAAGTCCTTGCAAAGTTCTCCGTTGCTACCATCCTTCGAATGATCATCAAACGACCACTGACACATAGCGGCTAAGGTATCATTCGTGGTTCCTGCAAAAAAGACATTAGCCGTATCCACTAAATAAACCCAACATTCATAGACAACAATATTGGGATTATCCACAGTTACCACGTCCCAGAGTTCTGCAACCGCATCGTTCATATCACCATCACCGCATTGCTCTAAAAAATGTTCAGCGGTTTTGTAATCAGCACCAAAACCTAGTGTTGCCGAAATTTCCATTTGTTGCAAATGAATTTGACTAAGTGCTTTGTAATTTTCGCCGTTTATTGCTCGGCAGTTTTGAAATTTTAATTTTGCCATGGTTTTAGTTGATTTCTTTTATATAAAAAATGTTGAAATGAAGTGTTCCAAGTCCCCTTGAATATGGCAGTAAATTACGAAAGAAAACGGACGGGCGTAATTTGAGGCAAATTTCTAACGATTTGCGTACTTTCGTCAACACCTAAACGTTATAGACCTGTGTCGATCAAAGTTGAATACATCTCGAAATTGTACGGAACGCAAAAAGCGCTCGACAATGTAAGCTTCGAAGTTAAATCGGGTGAAATTGTTGGTTTTCTTGGACCCAATGGTGCAGGCAAATCGACGATGATGAAAATACTGACGTGTTTTATTCCACCATCGGCAGGAACAGCCGAAGTATTTGGATTTGATGTGATGAAAAATTCGCTCGATGTGCGTCGGCATGTGGGTTATTTGCCTGAACACAATCCGCTTTATTTAGATATGTATGTGCGTGAGTACCTCGAATTTATTGGCGGTATGCACAAAATAAAAAATACACAGGCGCGTGTGCGCGAAATGGTTGATTTGACTGGTTTAACACCCGAAAGTCATAAACGCATTGGTGCACTCTCGAAAGGCTATCGCCAGCGCGTGGGCCTTGCGCAAGCCCTCATCCACGATCCACAAGTTTTGATTCTCGATGAGCCAACAACGGGTCTTGATCCAAATCAATTGGCAGAAATTCGTCAATTGATTAAAACCATTGGTCAATCAAAAACGGTCATGCTTTCTACGCACATTATGCAAGAAGTTGAACTCTTGTGCAACCGTGTCATCATCATCGATCAGGGCCGAATTGTAAAAGACGAACAAACCACAACACTCCGTCAGT
This sequence comes from Bacteroidota bacterium, assembly GCA_013298545.1. GTDB lineage: Bacteria > Bacteroidota > Bacteroidia > Palsa-965 > Palsa-965. Next base: position 17,733 of record JAAFIA010000063.1, read on the forward strand.
CAGACCAACAAAAAATGGTTGTTTTGGTTGAATTTGATCGTGCGCCGGATAAACAAAAATTGGAACGCATCAAAGGTGTTGAACAGCTTCAAGCTATTTCGGAAACCAGTTGGCACGTCATCACAGCAAGCGATGTGGATATTCGTCCGGCAATTTTTCAATTTGCGGTTGCCAATGAATTAACCGTGTTGCAGATGAATCGCGAAGAGCGCAACTTGGAAGCAATTTTTAAAGACCTGACGAAAAAATAATCAGGACGGCTTTCCAATACGAAGTCCAAAATAACGTTCCAGATTTTCAGTGGCGTAGCCATCCATGATGCGGTGATCTATTTGATGCCGCTGTCGAAGTGGAATGGCTGTAACGGCGTACAATTCACCGGCTTTAAAAAAATCACTTCCATAAACATCGAGTGGGCATTCAACCGCAACTAAAATATCTTTTCGCTGTACACCATTTTCAAACCATGTTATGCGGAAGCGAAGCATAATCATCACTTTTTGCATACCACAATGCGACATGATTTTTGGTAGTTCAACTAAGCGCATGGCCGAGAATAACGTATCCCCAATTTTTTCTTCGTCTTTCGGAATTTCAATCTTTATCACAAGTGTATCAGTCGGAATACTGTCTGGCCGAAGTAAAATTGCACCAGACGATGACGGCATGATTTTACGCAAGCGAATGAAATAACACAGGGTGTCTTCGCCTTGTTTTGTTTCTGTTCCATATCCGAGCGGTGGTGGAATTTGCACTTGTATTTTTCCACCTTCACCAATGAGGTACATGGCTTCTTGAAGCCCTTGCAAGAGTGCCGATTTTCCAAGTTGTACCGTAATTCCGTTGGGCGATTTTTTTTGACTGGCTTCTAAAACACGATGGTCTTTTTGGGAGTACCAAACATAATCGAAGACCACAAAATCGCCAATATGATAAACAGCTTTACGACCTTGTTTATGAATGTGGTATTGTAATCCGCTTGAGGTTTGTTGAAAGGCAACAGCTTTCCATTTCGGAAGCCGCTTGGCATGCGTTTGCTGAAATAGAAAAATAAACAGGCAGAAAAAAATGAATATGGGCCTAAGAAACATGCAACAAAGTTCATAAAAAAAGAAAGCCGCACAAGCGGCTTTCTTCAAAAGGTAAAATTGTGTTTACCGAATAACGGCAACGTGCGTAATTTTTTGGAGAAGTTTATCGCTGCAAAGTGTTTTGTATTGCATTTTCACAACATACACATCTTCCTGAACTAGGGTTCCTTTGTAGGTTCCGTCCCAGCAATCGTAATAATCGTTAGAAACGAAAATGAGCTGGCCCCAACGATTGAAGATCATCATTTGAAATTCGGTTACGCCACTGGCAACGGGATGGAAGCATTCATTTTTTCCGTCGTTGTTTGGGGTAAATGAATTCGGGACATAAATAATTCCACCGCCCGCATCGCCTGTAAGTTCAATCGTATCGGAGAGGGCGCATTGCGATGCGTTGACAATATCAACGTAATATGTCCCTGATTCAAAAACCGTAATCTGTTGTGTCGTTGCACCCGTGCTCCAGAGGTATTGCGAGCCTGGGAATCCAGCATCAAGCACGGCACCATTGGTCAGATCGCAGAGCGATACATCGCGTCCCAAATCAACGGAAGGCAAGAAATCGACATTCATCGAATCGGATGTTGAGCAACTACCAATTGAAACGGTTACATAAACCATTCCAGCCGTATCAATTTGCGAAACTTGCGTAACGTCGCCATTGCTCCAAACATAAGATGCACCTGGGTTTCCGGCATCTAAAGAAAACTGGCCGCCAGGGCAAATAGCCGTATCGTTTCCTAAATCAACAACAGGTATAGGAAGGAAGTTTACGGTAATCGAATCGCGGAAGGAGCAATTGCCCGACGATACATCAACCCAATAAATTCCTGTTGTAGAAACTTGAATGGTTTGTGTTGTTGCGCCTGTATTCCAAGTATAATTACTGCCCGGATTTCCGGCATCAAGCACCAATTGCTGACCAACACAAAGCGATGTATCGCTTCCGATATTCGGTAAACTAAATACAGAAATGTCGATGGTATCCGTAGCCTGACAATACCCATTGTCGGCAATGACCCAATAGGTTCCAGCGGCATTGACATTGATGGTTGGTGTATTCGCGCCGGTGCTCCAAGTATATGTACAACCCACATTGGTTGCGGTGAGTACTAAGTTAAATGGACCGCAAATCGTGGTGTCATTGCCTAAGTTAATGACAGGCTCGGCTAATACGGTGATTGGAAAACTAACTGTATCGGCAATGTTACAACTAGCAGAATCAATTGCTACAAGAATGACTGTGTATGTTCCGGGTGTTGTGTAAATATGCGTAGGAATCATGTTGGTATCTAAAGCAGAACCATCGCCAAAATCCCAGATGTACTGAACGGCATTGATTGAACCATTGGTGTAAGTTACTGCTTGATTGACACAAACAGTATCTGCCGAAGCATTTGCAGTTGCATTGACACCAACGGCCTGAAAGTCGATTTTAAAAACAGCAACGTCGTACGAATTGGCGAGGTTGTTTGGGCTGTATGCCGTTGCGGTTGTTGTCATGTTGGAAGAGCCTTGACAAATGGCTTCGTAAACAATTCCATTCGGATCGAAACGGCTTGTACCGCCATCTACATGCTCCCATCCACCATTCGCTCCAAAATAGGTTGCATACGTCATGGCAACCGCATCTTTTTGTAAGACGAGCAAGTAGAAATCGGAACCATCTGTTGTAGGTTGAATGGCATTTCCGCTCACAGGGAAAGCTGTTGTAACGCCCCATCCAGCCGCATACACATTTTGGCAAACGTCAACCATAAATGCTGTTGGTGAAATGGTACTCATCAATGTACCGTCGCCAAAAACAGTAGAATAAATAACTGTGGTGAGGGCAGGGTCTATTTTAGTAATGTAATGCGGACTACCGGGATTGGAATATACACCAACTGTTGTTGGAACGGATGCCGTAGATGAACCATAAATGTAAACATCACCATTATTGTCCAAATCCATGAAGTATAAATTGTCATCCCCATTTGTTCCGAAGAACGTTGAAGAGGCAAGTGCCCCGCCGTTGTTCGTTAGTAAAGCAACATAACCATCTTTTGTTGCACCCTGAAAAGCGGGGAAGAGTGTACCGCCAATGGTTGGAAAATTAGCACTCATTGTTGTTCCGCAAACATACAAATCACCTGTACTGGCCAAACGCAAACCGTGACCAGCATCGTCTGATGTGCCTCCCATAAATGTACTCCATGTCAATGCGGTTAGCATGGGATTCATTTTGAAAAATACAGCATCTTGTGCGCCATTTTGTGTTTGGTCGTAAGCGCCCGCTGTTGTAGGAAAATTGGCCGAGCTTGAAAAACTAGCAACGTAAGGATTTCCGGCAGCATCGCAAATAATTTCGCCGCGATACGAATCGCCATAATTTCCAAAGACCGCATTTCTTCCGTCCATTCCATTTCCACCAACAAACGTTGAGCCTTGCATGACGGTTCCCGTGGTATTTAATTTAGAAACAACAATATCGGCATCAAATCCGGCACCGTTGTATGTCTGATCGTAAGCACCCGCTGTGGTTGGATAATTCATGCTACTGGTAGAACCATAAATAAAAAGCTCATTGTTCCCATCAACAAACATGGAGTGCGGATAATCGCCATCGGTTCCACCAATATAGGTTGCAAAAATGAGGTTGGAGCCTTGCGGATCGAGTTTGCTAATGGCAATGTCTATTTGTCCGCCAAATGCTGCCTGAAAAGCACCAACCGTTATTGGATAGCCTGGTCCAAAAGAAATAGCACCGGTATAAATATTTCCTGCCGCATCATAAGTAGCACAATGCCCGTAATTGGTAGAGACAGAACCGGAATAAGTAGCACTCACCAAAATCGGATCAATGACGAGCGGTTGTGTTTTATCGTAGCCATTTGGAAATTCAAAGCTGATTTTTCCATTTTTCAAAACGTAAAGGCAAACGACTTCTATTTTTTTACCGCCAATGAATTGGTATGCGAATGGTTTTTCTTCAATCACTTCGCCAATTGAAGTAGTGAGAATAAGTGCGTTTTCGCGCAATTGAAGTTGATCAATGCCTTCGTATTGAACCAAAATTTGTGAGGCATCAGCACCCGCTTGAACGATGTAATCGTATTTCAATTTTCCGTTTGAGGAATATACCTCCAAATCAATTCCTGAGTACAATCCGGTGTAGCGAATGCCATTGAAGACGGGAACATTGGAGGACCATTTACTTGGATCATTTCCTTTAAAGTAGTTCACGATTTCGGAACGCTTGTCTTTTCCTTGAAGTGTAACATCGGTTCGTGCACCAATAAATTGCTGACGGTAGGCATGGCCACCAATGAGGGCTTTGTCGCGGTCTATGCCTTTTTCATGCGCATCGTGGTGCGATTTTTCGAGGTCGCTCAGACTATAAAGCGAAACCGTAAATTGTTGTTGCTCGAAAAAGATACGCCCGCCCGAAACATCACTAGAAAATAAGACCTGTGCTGGCCATTGCTTTAAGTTTTGTTCAAACCGAACGCCAGATTTGACGTACGCAATTTGATTCTGCTGCGCCTGCAAGGAGGTCAATCCACAGGCTGCAATCAAGCAGAGAAATGTGAATACACGTTGTACATGTTTCATGGGAAGAATTTTTTAAGAACGAAGTTGTCACGAATGACAACGGGAGCTGTTTTTCAACAGCGATTCAAAAAAAGGGTAATTCTATTGTTTGCCGAAATCAAAATTACAACAATTTAGCACTTATGCAAGTCTTTGTTAATAAATTATGGATTGATTTTCAGGCTGTTATCTTGAAGTCGTCTTACTCGTCCAAGGACAAGTAAAATCAATAGATTTTGTTGATTTTGTGCATTTTTTCAAACGTTCGTATTGGGATCAATAACATCTTGTTGTTGCCCAATGGCATAAATCTACATCCAAAAAACAAGCAATTGCCTCGAAATGTTTACTTTTGCCCGTCTTAAAAAAAACAGCACATTCCATGTCATACTTATTTACTTCTGAATCCGTTTCGGAAGGCCATCCCGATAAAGTGGCCGATCAGATTTCTGATGCACTTATCGATCATTTTCTTGCTTATGATCCAAGTTCGAAAGTAGCTTGCGAAACGCTTGTTACAACCGGACAAGTTTTTTTAGCGGGCGAAGTAAAATCAAAAGCTTATTTGGATGTTCAAGAAATTGCGCGCGATGTGATTCGTCGCATTGGTTATACCAAAGCCGAATACATGTTTGAAGCCAATTCGTGCGGCGTGCTTTCTGCTATTCACGAACAATCGCCTGACATCAATCAAGGTGTTGAACGTAAAAAGCCAGAAGAACAAGGTGCTGGCGACCAAGGGATGATGTTTGGCTACGCCAACCGCGATACCGATAATTTCATGCCTTTACCGCTTGAACTTTCGCATCTGTTGTTGGCTGTTTTGGCCGATATTCGCCGTGAAGGAAAAGTCATGACCTACTTGCGTCCTGATTCTAAAAGTCAAGTTACAATTGAATACAACGAAAATCATCAGCCTATCCGCATCGATACCATCGTACTCTCTACACAGCACGATGATTTCGAGAAGTCGGAAAAGAAAATGCAGGAACGCATCACCAAAGATGTGAAAGAAATTCTTGTTCCGCGTGTGATGAAGAAATTGCCAAAACGCATTCAGGCTTTATTCAACGATAAAATCATTTACCACGTTAACCCAACTGGTAAATTCGTAATCGGTGGCCCACACGGCGATACCGGTTTGACTGGTCGTAAAATCATTGTCGATACTTACGGTGGAAAAGGTGCGCACGGCGGTGGTGCATTTTCAGGAAAAGATCCTTCCAAAGTTGACCGTTCTGCGGCCTATGCAACACGCCACATTGCCAAGCATTTGGTTGCTGCTGGAATTTGCGACGAAGCACTCGTGCAAGTTGCTTATGCTATCGGCGTTGCAAAACCTGTTGGTTTGTATGTAAATACTTACGGTACAGCAAAAGTAAAAATGACGGATGGTGAGATTGCTGCGAAAATTGCGAAAATCGCTGCGTTCGATATGCGTCCGTATTTCATCGAGAAACGTTTCAGCCTGCGCACACCAATTTATGGCGAGACAGCTTCGTATGGGCACATGGGCCGCGATTGCAAAACCGTTACCAAAATTTTCAACAAAGGAAAAGACAACGAGAAAAAAGTAACCGTGAAATTGTTCCCTTGGGAAGAATTGAACGCGCTTGCTGACGTGAAAAAAGCCTTTGGCATCAAATAAATTGATCTGTTGATTTTAAAAAGCGATCTTTCTTTTGAAGGATCGCTTTTTGTTTGTTGTGGTCATTGATTTGTTTCATTCTATTTTCTATATTTGATTTTCACCTACACTTGAAAGCATGCGTTTTCTTCGCGTTTTTAGTCTTGTCTTTTTTTTACTAACGATTTCTCTTGCTGCTTATGCCGATATGCCGGGCAATAAGCCTCGTCCTTCGCGCACCTTGATTATTGTCAATAGCAAGGCGATTGAGGGCTATCATTTTTTTCAAGGTTATGATGTAACGGATGAAAACAAAAAACGCTTGGTCGATAGCGTTGGAATTATTTTACCCGGAGGCCGTGGCGCACCCATACCTGTTACCATTTTTGCCTTGCGTTTAAGTGATTCAACTTATACCGAAGTAACCCGTTTTTACAGTGTTCATGGCGATCAGACCTTGCAAGTTGATTCGGTTGGGAAAGACAATAAAATTTATTTTTCGGAAGTAAAAAAGAAAGGCGATTTAGCCCCTGCCATGCCGTTCAGTTCGACACAAAACCCTGATGCTGAAAACTACAAATGGTTATTTGCGGGATTGTCCACGCTGGCTTTATTTATCTTGTTGATCATTTGGTTTTTGCGCAAACGGAGCAATCAATTAGCGTCGGAATAATTCAGTCTGTCGCATTTTCCACCACGTCAATCCAAATACGAGGAGTAAGCTACCGGCTGTTATCGGGGCGATGTAATCGTTCTGCAACCATTGGGGATAGCTACCGAGCACAACGGCCAAGCCAAGCACAACGGCGTTGGCGAGTGCAGGCAATTCGGGCATGAGTCGTCTTACGAGTTGAATGGATGCGGGAATGGTTGCTTGGAGCAAGGCAACACCGGAGAAGAGCAGGAATTTATTTTTATCGTTGAAGTGAAGCAAAACAACGGATAGGAAGAGTGTTGCGCCTAGGGTACGCACTTCGCCTAGACGATCGCTTAAAAAGCCACCGATAATTTTTCCGGTGGCGGCGGCCAATGCAATACCGAGCAATAGACGGGTATCGCCTTCTTGTGCGGCTTGTGCAATATCCCACAAAGCGGAGCGCAACGAAATAACAAGCAACAAGAGAATCATGAGGAGATCGTGTGCATTTGTTTTTTCGCGGGGTGCGTTGGCGCGGGGAGGCGCGGGGAGGAGGGGGGCGGGGAAGAAATGCCAAAGCAAACAGAGCATAGCGGGCAACGTAGCAAGCAAGGCAACTCCACTCAGCGAAAAATTGGCAAAGCCACTGCCAATCGTTAATCCAATAATTCCTGGAGCAGAAAAAATACCAGTACTCAGACCCGTTTTGAGCGGCAGACTCAACACAACAGCACCGCCTCCAGCGTGGTAAAATGCAGATGCAATGCCCGATAAAATTACTGCTGTTGTTATTGAGATTGGAATAAATAAAACAGCGGCGATCAATAAAATCCAACACCAGAAAGGCGTAGCACGATAAATGGCTAACCGATCGATGAGCAAAGCTGCTGGAATTTGTCCTGCGAATGCCAGTGATACATACATTAAAAAATGGATGCCGCTTTGCAGCAATGTGCCTTGCGACGCACTAACGGCTAGCAGATGCCCTGCAATAAAATCATTGAGGCCATGCCCGAAAGCTAAAACACCGAGCGAAAAATGTGCGCGTTTCATGCAAACCAAATGTACTGAATTAGCGAACCTATTCCCCAACTACTTGCATTCATCAGTAAAGCGATCCATGCCGATTTTCCCCAATTGAATTTCCAATGAATGGCTACAAGTACGGTTTCTGCAAGGAATACACCCAACTCAATCCACCAAATAGAAATGGTTGTTGTATTGTAGAGCACGGTTGCAATGGGCCATGTTACGAGATTCATCAAGAGGATGATTACAGCCGTTTCGCGGAATGTTTTTTTGGTAAGTAAAACAAAAACAGGTCCTTCGAGAAGTAGTGTTAAAATAAAATTACCGAAAAACATAAGCCTTCGTTTTGTTCTTGCCGAAGGTAAGAAATTGGCTCACGACTTTTATGTTGCTTCTTTTTGCTTTAGAAGCCTGCGTATGGAAACAACGTGCGCAAAGAAAACAACCGGAACAACCAAGGCCGGAAGAAAAATCAATGGAAAATACAATACTGCAATGTTTGGTTGATCGAATGCAAACTGTTGAAATGGAAATGGTGCCGAAAGAATGGCGTTGATTACAATATTGAATAAAAGTGCCAAGCAGCCAAAATTCCAGAACACTAACAAGGACTTGCCGAATTTTTGTCTTCGAATACCGAAATAGGCAACAAATGGCGCGGTGATTCCAGCAAGAATATCGAAGTTGCGTCCGGCAAAAGTCATTAACTCTGGAATTTCTTTTTGCAAAAATAAACCATACAAAATCAGCTCAACCGGAACGCGTATGCTGTGAAACCAATAAAGCGATTCAAGGGGTAAAGCGTCTATTAATAATTTGCCTTTTCGGGTATTGAAAAGAATAGCGATGGCCAGAAAAATAGGCAGTACCGCAAGAAAAAAACGTGGTGGAAATGATGCTGGATTGGTGCTATAAAAATTGGACAAGGCAAGTATTGTTTGCACACCAATCCAGATGGCAATACCTGCTATAAACAGCATGGGTTTAAACGCAACTTGCTTGCGCGCTTGCATAAAAATGAATATCAGAAAAACAAAGGTGATGCCAACAAGTAGAATAAAACCAATGCTAGTGCGTGATGTTGCTGCTTCAATCATGGTGCGTATTATTTTGAAGCAAAGGAAGTCTTGTTTTTCTGAATAGAACTTGCCAAAAGACAAGAAATGAAAAGAAAGGCTTCAAATTTTAAAGGGTGCGATTTGGAAACGCATTACGGCTAAAAAGCTCCAAAAGATTCGATTTATAGACACAAGCGATTTACAGAGCGGAGAAAGAGTGTGGAGTGCGGGAGTCCCCTCAAACGCACTTCGCACTCTTTCTCCGCTCTACGTTCTCACTTTACGTTCTCGCTCTACGCTCTCTTTTCGAATGCGACTCAACGATGTATCTGTAATACCGAGGTAGCTTGCTAAATATTTTAATGGAACGTGTTGAAGCAAATCGGGCTGTGTTTCGACGAGGTTTGCGTAACGTTCTTCTGCTGTTTCTTGAATGAAACCAATATTGCGTTGTTGCATTTCGACGCATGCGTTGACGAGCATAGAGCGACCAAACTCGCGAAATTCGGGCATGGTATGAAATGCTTTTTGAATATCGGTAAACGAAACACGCAAGGTCATACAAGCTGTGAGTGCTTGGAAATTAGCTTGTGCCGGAATGCGTTTGAAGAACGAAGCCAATTCGCACACCACTTTATTGGCTGAAATTAATTGTAGTGTAACCTCCTCGCCTTGCCAGTTGTGCGTATAAGAGCGTACATAACCGGCGCATAAAAAATAATAATGGTCGCTTACTTTGTTTTCATGGATAAGTATATCATTTTTCAGAAAATGCTGTTCATGAAAAATACCTGCAATTTCTTTAGCGCGGTCATCATCCATCGGAAAATGAGCCTGAATAAAACGAATAAGTGTCTCGTGTAATGGACTCATAAATTTATTTTCCTGATTTCCGGCGCAACCAACGCACTACAAAAATAACAAGGGTAATGGCCGATACAGAAAGTAAGGCCACAACGGCATAAACACCAAGTGTGTAAGAACCTGTTGCCAAATCGAGCAAATGTGTTTTCATGTGTGCTAAGATAAAGAAATGTAGGCATTGCATTTTACTCGCAAGCGATTAAGAGCCTGTTTAAATTTTATCCTTTGAGTTTGTCATGCGCCTTTTTGCACCATACTTCGTTGCGTTTTTTGACCGTAGGCGCGCTGCTATGGCCTTCAAAACGCGCCTCGTCTGGTACAAAAAGCCATCATAACAATTCTCAAAAACAAATTTTAAACAGG
>JAAFIA010000064.1 GCA_013298545.1 Bacteroidota bacterium
CAAACTCGCATACTGCTGGCTCGCATAAAAATTACTGATCGTGTATGCATCATCTGCGCAAGGCGCGGCTTGCTGGCAATCGAGCGCGAGGGGTAGGGCCGGTGTGGCCACTTGTACCGTAGGATCGCTTTTGTTGCTGCTCACACAATCGGCGCGCCATGCCGCCACATCGGCAAGCGTTACGTTTGTACCGTAAGCTGCGTTGAGGGCATAAACCATAAAACTATTTTCACTGGTATAAAGTGTGTGATCCACAATGAAGGCATTGTTGTTGAGTGGATTGGTGGTGTTGTAATAGGCCACCAGTTGATCGAGTTCCAAACAAAAACAATGCGCGCCCGATAAACAGTTCGCAGCCGTATTGGTAACGCCACCCGAAAATTTAAAACCCGTTGTTTGATTCGCGGGACTTAAAAATTGAAGTGTTACACTCAGGTTGTTTACTTGGTTGCCGAGATAAGCCGGAGCAATCAAATAAAACTGGGAAGGATCGTTGGGATCGATGGCCGCCGTAAAATCAATGGGCGCCGAATTACAACCATTAATCGCGCTGACTAAAGCTTGCGCAATTTGTTCGGGTGTATAAAGTCCATTCAAACAGACTTGATTACAGGTTACATCTAAATTGTTTACGAGCACGTTTACGCAGCCCACCATGGCCGATCCCCAGCTTGCGCCCACGGCGTATTGCAGATCAATCAGGTTGGAGGTAGCGGCCGTATTGCAGGGTACGAGTTGCTGGGCATTGCTGTTCCAGTTCGCCCCCGGATTGGAGGCGAGTGTAGGAATGAGATCCGGCACCCGAATCCTAAATCCTTGCGCGCGAGCTGGCGCACAGGCATCGGCCACCAAATCAGGCGGCACGGTATTGTCGCACAAAAAGGTGCATTGTGCCGCTTCGCGCGCGCGCATCAGGCGTGCCTTTTCACTTACATAGAGTGTGCGGAACAAAATCCATTGTGCATCGCAGTTGGTGCATCCGCTGAGTGTTCCCGCCGCAGTCCAGAGCGCGGTGCTCGTGGGCGGGTAGGTACTTAAAATGGTTTGCATCGCATTGTAATCGGCATTGCCCGGAGCGGTATTAAAATACGGATCGGCATTTAAGATGTTTAAGCCAACGGGCGATTGCGCGGTATTCAAATAGGGCAAACCCGAACTTGGAATAGTGGTATTTAGGGCTTGGTTATACGTAGCGATATTGGCCAAATTCAAATCATAATTTTTAGCCGCTGCTGTTTGTGTACACCACGTATAATGACAGACCTCGGGATGAAAATTGACCAGTGAAGAATAGGTGTTTAATCCAATGACCACATTGGTGGTAAAGGCGCGTGTGGCCCAGCCGGCTTGCCAATGCGTACGCATGCCCGCCCAAGAGCTAATCAAATTATTGTTGGCATCTCTAAAATTGGCATTGCTCCAAGCGGTGGCATTGGCATTGCTCCAAACGTAGGCTTGCAGCCAAGCATCGCTGGCGAGGTTGTTGTTGGCGTTGGTATTATCAAAATACTGTCCACCTGGGGAGAGATCACCCGCCAAGACATCGAGCATCGTTTGGCAGGTATTTTCGTTCAAGGCGAGTGCGCTACAATCGTCGAGTTGGCACGAGTCGATAAAGTTTTGACGGGCAGTACCGAGTAAGCCACGCGCATCGGCTTGTGTGGTGCAGTTTTGCAAACAGGTGCCGCAATCGCTCAAATCAATGGCTGCATTAAATGCACTGTTCAAACTGGCCTGCGAAGAAAAACACGTCCCGGGCAAACTGGCCTGAAAATTGACCACCGCCGCTTGCAAGGCCGCTTGGTTCAAACACAAGACTTTTTCGATGCGGTAAACGCCCACCCTTGGAAAGGTTACCGAAAATGTTTTGGTAAGGGCATTGCTAGCAGGTCCCGTAATCTGAAAGGTGTTTTGCAGCACATTGTTGGTGCCACTCATTTTCAGTCCGCAGGCATCGTAGATGTTGATGGTTAAATCATAGACACAATTATACGGCCCGCCAGCACAGACACTCGCGTACTGCTCGGGTGTCATGGTGTAAGTAAAATTGAAGGGACTGCTGGGATCGGTAACCAAATAAAAGGCGTTGACGAGCATGCATCCGGTGGACGCATCGAACTGGTTGTTGCTGTTAAAGTTTTCAGTGAGGCTTACGGCTTGGTTGCTAGCTAGGGCATCGAGTGCGGTGGGGGCTGTGCCAATGAGGGCGGTGGCTACGGTCCTTCCGCTGAGGTCGATGTAGCTTACGGAAAATTGGCCATTGGCATCGCGTACGCTCACTTGGTTGTAATGTTCGGCATACCCGGCTTCGTTGCCAAAGAGCCTATCGAGCTTGGCTTGTGTGGGTGTGGTGTAATAGGTTTCTACTTCGTGGCCCGAGCCTACATTGTGATCTACCCCGGGGGCGGTTTGTTTGGCTACGCGGCCATCGCTATTGAAAACGGTTTGTACAAAGGGATACAATTGCGCATCGGGAAGGGCTACGTGCATACCTGTGTTTACGTCTATGTTTTGTGGGGAATAATAGTTGCTCGAGCCGGATGTGTTTTTCATGGCGCTGGGGGCTACCCAGCTGCATGTTCCACTAGTGAAGAGGGCATCTTTGTCAAAATCTTTTTTGGCATACTGCGTGTTGGTGGCCACACTCAGATTTAAGCTGGAGTAATAGCGGAGTTGTTTGGCGCGCGACTGCTCGGGGGCGGGCAGGGTTTGCACGGCGGCGCGTCCTTCGTAATCGTAGAAGGTTTCGCCTACGAGTGCGATGTTTTCGGTGTTGTTGAGCGTTACGGCTTGGCGCTGTTTGCCCGTGCCGTCGTAAAAACTGACCACTTCTTTGCGCTTGCCTTCCTCGGCGTAGGCCACTTGGTATTGCCAGTTGCGCTCGGCATCGAGGTTGGTGATGGGGACTTGGGCCGATGTGCCGGACCAAATGCCTTCGAGTCTAAATCCGGCTTGCGTACACGGGTAGGCCACGCTACGCACGCGATACATGAGTTTACCATCGTCGTAAGGCAGGCTGATGGTGTAGTAATTATTGCCCGTGGTGATGCGGGTGCTGCGGTTATAATCGGGATTACTAATGGAGGTTTGGTCGTAGCTGCTCAGGTGAACCCATTCTAGATCGTACGCTTCTGCGCCAACCTGAAAGGCCCAATAAATGGTGAGGGTATTGCCGGCGTTGAGGGTGTGGTTGACACCTGTGGGTGCGGCAAAGGGATTGAAGACATAGCTACGTGATGTTTCAATTTCGACATCGAGCAGCACATCTGCTGGAATGGCGGTGAGGCCGCCCGTAAAGGTGGGTGCGCCGCTGATGGTAACGAGTACTTTGTAACCGGGATTGGTTAACTGATAAATGGATTGATCGGTATAGGTGGTTCCGGCTGCGGGGTCGTAGGTGATGACCAGGGTGGCTGTTTCGTTGGGGGTGATGGCTACGCCGGTGGCGTTCCATTTTTGGATGCTTACGGGAATGGTTACACTCCAAGCGGTGCTGTAATAAACGCGCTTGCTTTCTTGGTAACGGAGCACCAGGCGGTTGGTTACGTTGCAGTTGGTAAATTGATTTGGATAGGTTGCGGGGTTGGCGACCATGAAATTGTATTGGTCGTCTTGTACGCCTACCGTGCTGCCATTGGTCATCCCTTGCGGGTTGTTGATGGCGTGGTACTGGCCTTGGAGGCGGTTGCTGTGCGTGGTGAGGCCGGCGTGGAGGGACGCGCTACAAAATAACAGAAATAGGAAAAGAATTTTTTTCATAACTGCGGGGTTGAAGAAACAGTAAGACGGTATTTTGTATATGGCGCAACAGCCACCCAACGTTTGTTTTGATACTGCACAAAACGTTTTTCAGAAAAATAACTGGCATCGGGTTCGCTCAGGCTTACGTTTGTATATAGTATTTCTACTTTATACACATCAGCCGATTCTTCTTCCGAGCTTGCCGCATAATAATAAATCAGGCGGCTAATCAGCATGGTTTTCGCATCGAGAAAGACTTCGGTTTTTTGAATGAGCCCCGATGCGTTTGAAAACACCAAGAGGTGCTGCGCATTGACCAAACCTTTATACACAACCGTATCGTTTTGTTTTTGCAAGGAATCGGGCATGGGCATATACGGATTCATGCGGCCATTTTTTTTGGTGTGCTCAGACACAAGTAAGGTATGTGTAGCATGATCGGCAATGACCAAACAACGCTCGTTTGAAAGCAATTCGTCTGTTCCAAATTTGGAATAATAATCGTTTCCACGTTTGCGCATCAAACCCGAACCAAGCAGCGTTCCTTTTTTTGTTTGCGGTGTTTCAAACGAAAACACTTGCACATCCATGGCCAAAAATGGCGCATCGGTGTATGTCTTGCGCGAAGCATCAATCAGGGACTGCGCTGTTTCTTGTGCATGTGCCGCAAGGCTTAAACAAGCGACTACACAGCCAAGCACCAAACGTAAACTATATTTTTTTAAAAACATCGCTTTAGTGTTTATCTGTATTGGAACGACCTTCTTGAACCGTTTTGATACCATCTAAGGTTTCGACTTTTGTTTTTTCCAACATGCCTTGCTCGTCGTAAATGTAGAACGTGGCAAAATTATTGGCATCCAATTGCGCCACCACACGGTAAGTCATCGGATCATAGACATACGTCATCATATTGGCATCGTATGGATGCATACGGATGTCGTCGAAATAGTCGTCCGAAGCATTTCCGGCATCATTCACCAATTTCACATTCATCGATACCGTATTGGAAGGAATGGTGAAGAAAAAGTAAATGCGTTGCCAACCCTCAATCACCGGATCGGTAGAAGCCGAAGACGTAACGGTTGTAATATTGGCCGCGCCATCCACCAATTCGATGACCACTTTCGGACTCACATAATTGGCCAGCGTATTCACCGCCGAGCCGCCCACCGGAGTTTGTTTGACCCAAGCACTCAACACATATTTTTTGCCCGGATCGGGTTGGAATTTCCCTACACAATCACACTCATCCAATACATACTCTTGGTTGTTTGCGCCAACCGGAACATTGATTAGGCGTGCATTGGCATTGTTTGTTTCACACGTATCAATACGCACAAAATTGGAAATCGAAATGGTTTGCCCGTTGGTAAGCTTGATGCTTCGCTTGCCTGTATGCGCTTGTGTGCTCACAACTTGGATGCTAAACGAAGCAAAACCCCAATGATCGCTCAACAAATCGCAATTGGTCATTTGCGCATAATCTTCAAACCCATCTGATGCAATTTCTTTGTACTTCGCATTCGAGGCAACAGCCGTATTCACCGTTTTGTTGTATTCATACAATGCCGCCGAATAATTTCCAGTAGCATTTTTGTTTTCCAATTCAAACCCATAAGGCGAATACTTGGTAATGCTCGAAGCCGATGTCCAAGCAGCGTTGGCCGTTGATGGTGCCGTCCACGGAAACGGTATAAAACTCGTGTACGTCCCATCACTGCGAATATTGTCGGCTTGGTTGCGATCAGCTACAAACGCATAGCTGCGGAATGGTCGCCAAATACCACGCAATCCAGCCGCCCAAGGATTGACCACATTGCTAATGTTTACATTATCAAATGCACATTGTGGCGTACAATCCACTTGCATAATATCCGTCAACTCCACCGCCGAGGCATTTAAGATATCGGTTAGGGTATAAGCAAAAGGTGCATTAAACTGTGTAGCCGGAACTTGTGGGTCGTATTGTGGAATACTTGCTGTGCGTGTCGTCAAACTACCAACAGCCAGCGTTTGCCGGTTATCGTACCCTGACCGAATCACCCGCACACTCGTAATGGTTGCACCATTGGGCGCAAAATTTCCACTTTTATTGATCAAATCAATATAGGTGCTTCCCACTTTGGCTACATGGTAACGGCCATCAGTTCCACCGCTTGCAAAATCAACCCACAACTCATCGCCAGCCGTAAAATAATCGCTTGCCTGTGTCAACGATGACGATAAATACGCCGTTAAATTGTCAACCCGTCCATTGGCTTGAACCAACAGGGGAGAAAGTGTCTGCACATTGCCATTCACATCCGTTACTTGCTGATCGACCACTACACCATAATTCAAATACGCACCCCGCAAGGCTTTGTAATACCAATGCCCAGGATAAGAATACGAGTAAATCGGATCTTTAAACTCATTGTAGGTTTTGGTCAACAAGGGATCACCCGTTTGCAAATCAAACGCAATATTTTCTGTCTTGATCGTCGATGCCTCGTGTGTCGCCTCTACCGCTTTCACAATTCCAGTTCGGAAAATAATTTTGTTGGTTACCACCGTGCGCAAACTCAAATCGGTTTTGCTAATGGTTGGAAAAGCACTCGGAATCAGTACACTTCCCGACATATCTAAATTCACATCCAAACCAGCCGACGTTTCTTGCTGGCGATTTTCGTTCATGTCAATAAAAATATCGTGGCTTTGTCCCACCACCGCTGTTTGGAAACTTCCATCGCTCGTGAGTACTTGTACTTTGCTCGATAGTTTGTTGTCGAGGTAATCGCTAAACGGTTTTTCGGTGTTGTATGTATATTCTTGTTTTGTGATGAGTGTTCCTTGCGGATTGGCTGCCGTTGGTCGTGTACGCTGTGTCATGGTGCGCATTTTTCCAGCCATATCATTCAAGACAATACTATACCCTTGCGAGCGCGCCTTGCGTTTTTTGAAACTGGTAAAAATACCCGGAATAAAAAGCGGACGAATGATCGCCGGATCGGCATTGATGTCGGTTTCATCGGCAAATACCGGAAACTCTTTTGGGGTATAAAACTGATAAATCGAAATGGGAGCCGCATTGTTTTTCAAGACATTGCTACCATCAGCCAAATTATTATCGTCCATATCCGCTTTTTCAGGCGCAATGGAGGTTACGGTTACTTTTCGGTAACCCACCGATGCACCCGGATAATAACTTTCTAAAACTGGTTTCTCTACAAACAAATGCTCATCGGCATGAAGTGGAACGGAATGCACATAGTTTACAGGCTCGCGCAAAGCACTTTCTTCGCCCGCAATACGTGGTTCGTAGCATACCCCACTACTAATTGTTTGTCCAGCCTCTTTGATGGTATAATCGTAAGTCAAACCATATTCAAAATTATCGGGATCGGCCACGTTATTGGCTGTGTTGTCATTGTCCCAATTATCATTCACCGTAATGCGACTCACGCGGCATCCGCCACCATATTTTTTCAGATTCGGGTCAACCAAACGAATAACCGAACGTCCGTTCAAATCCATTTTCTTGCTATACCCTTTCATGTAAGCCCATACATTGAATCCAATCATGGCTTGATAAATATCTTGCTGAGCAGCTGCAACAGACCCCAGTAGGTTGGCAATTTGTGCGGGAGGTGTATTGGGGTTGGCATAAGGAACAGCCGCATGTACCAATTCCGAACGAGAAAAATGCAAGACCTCAAATGCCGCCCGTGTAAACGGACTGATTTTAGGAATAGCAGGTAAACCTACACCAGCCGCAGAATTGGGCTTTACTCCTTTGAGTGTAATATAGCCCAAATCAAACGTTGTATTGCTTCCCGTACTGCTGGCCATACCTGACGCATACGTTGGTACGCTGTTGTTCGTAAACACCACATCGCCCGGTGTGTCAAACAAATCGGCATAACCCGAAACATATTCTTTCTCTTGCGCTACACCATTCTTTTTCAAATCCATATAGGTTTTGAAATAGAGTTGCTTGAGTTGTCCTTGATTGAGGTATTTTTCTTTGATGTAATTGTTCTGATCTACGCTGAGTGGATAAGCAGAGGCTTGTTGCACTTCCTCTAACCGAAAATACACGCGGTACGCTTGATGCAAAAGCTCGGAAGCCGATTCCGTATTGGCCGTTTGCACCACTGCTGCTTGGCGTTTGTCGGCATTGGTGGGTAAACTGGGCGTAGTTTCGCCTAAGCCTACGATATCAAACATGTGCATGGCTTTTTTATTTTCAACATAGCCATAATCATCAGGTTCGTAACTCACTTGGATGCGCGCACCCGAAGGCAAGGTTAAATTTTTCAAGCACCAGGCACCAGCACCAGGTTTTTGCTCGTGATTGGTTTGGGTGCTTGTTTGATCGGTATAGGCCATATCAACGTACGGATAGGCGTTTCCCGAAGCCAAGTAATTCGTTATTTTTTTATAATTCCCCCAACGATCCACCGCCGTAGGATCGTAGAACGGATTGTCGTCGCTACCCGATGCACCACTACCATAAGTAAATAGATAGGGACTAAACTCGCCACGCTCACTGTTTTGATAAGTAAAATAAACCTTTTTTAAAGTCAATTTTCCTTTGTTGGCATTGATGTTAGCTGGATTTGCAGCCACTACCGGATTGCCGTTTTCGTCAACCGCAAAACCTGTATTGTTTGTTGCAAATTGATTGTAGTATGCATAATCGGGATGACCAACCGCTGGTTTTCCACATAATTCGTAGGAGTACCGAAAATGTACTTTTTTAATCGCTACTGGATTGGTGCGTACATGCCGTGTAGTGAGGTTATCAAAATACTCGGCCTTGGTATAAAGGGCAACACTATCCAATTTATATAAACGATCTGTTGGATTAATCGTCGATGGCAATCCACCATTGAGGTTGGCCGCCGCCATCACGCCATCTTCGCGTTTGCTCGTATAGAAAATAGCAATATGTGTTTTGGTTTCAATGGCCTCAAGGTAATACTCCTCCCGATTGCCACAACTATACGACGCTCGATCATCTGAGGGATCGCCTTTTTTCCCTTCGAGGTAATTGGCTCCTTGATATGGAACATGCCATGCGTAATTAGTGGTGGTTTCTTTATAATTGAACCGCACCCAATACCCATAATCATCATCGCTCGGCCCATTGTTGGTATGATCGATATAATCATCCGAAACAACGCTGCTCAATAACCACGAATGCACATAAGCACCCAATTCGGTTTGTTGGCTAAATTCATCCGTCGTTCCAGAAACATTGGGTTGCCAACTTCCAGCCGTGTATGGAATTGGAACAGTTTTGGTGTTGAAATTTCCATTCGGTTGGTTGATGGCGAAAGACCCATCGTACTGTACATTGTTATACAAAGGAACGCCGTACGTATAACGCATACCATCAGGCTGTACCGTGGTGATTTCTGAAATATGATTGGCTTTTGCGCCGCCATAAAATGTTTTGGCCTTATTGATATAATTTCCAGCAACCAGCGTACATCCTTCAAACCGTGTAAAGCCATAAACCGCAGCCTCGGCATCGGTGAGTTGCTCATAATTGGTTGTGCGGCGTTGGCGGTTGTTGTTTTTCTTTTTCTGCGCTGCACCTGCAACAAATCCGTTTACATCCGTCTCGTCTTTCACAAAAAGATTTTGCGCTGTAAATTGACGATCCAGCCAATTGGCATCTTGATCTTTTCCGAGTTTTACTTTCACCGCCTCATCGCCGCCCCATGCTTTCAGATGATCTTCGGAATCTAAAACGCCAGCTTTTTCGCCCAAGACCATAAACGGACTCGCCTCAAATTGCGGATCAGTACCCAAATTAAAATTTAGGACATTTGAAAACTTTACATCCGAATTTGCGCCCACGCTTTCCCAAGCTCCCGAACTGTTTGTCCCTGCGCCAAGGGTTGCGCCTACACCAAAATGTTGTAACGTAGCACCTGTTGAGCCATACTCAACACTCATCGGATAACTATAATCATCATTCACCACCTTGCGGTCATACAAAGGCCCTACCGAGTTGGATTGTGGACGAAACATCGAACCTGTGCCTTGTCCGGTTTGCGAAAACTGATCGTACGTATAAGTTGCCGGAGCAAGATTTGGAACGTTTTTAGAATAGGGAATATACTCGCGCTGAAAATCGCGAAGCTGCCCATCGGTACTTGCCGAACCAGTATATAAATACCCATAAGCAGGGCTTTGAACGACACCGTTCTGTGCTACTTGCGATTCCGCATAACTACCTGTCCATTCGCTTTGCGGAAACTGCGTTTGAAACATATACGGAGCCGGAACGCCATTTGCAGGATCTAAATGCAAACCAAACTGGTAGGTATTGGAACGCATTGGTGTACTCACCGATGGGATATTGAAATTGGTTGAAAAAGAAAACGTTGAACTCCACGGAAACATAGCCGCTCCATCGCCTTCTTTTATATTACGGGTCGAACTTCCAGCAACCGCAAACGATGCTTCTTGCATGCCTTGGCGGTTGTTATACCCAATACCTAAAACCACTTTTCGGCCATCGCGTTTATGCTGGCCATCGAGTGTTAAATTGGCCTCAGCCCCAACTCCGTTTTGCGAATCAAAAGACAAACCAACATGCACAGTGCCTAAAAATTTTTGTGGATAAACGCCCGTTGTAACACGATAACCCAAGCCGCGGTAATTGTTGTAATAAATCTGCCAAGCGGGATTGTAAAACTTGTTGAGTGTTGGTGCTGGATCTTGATCTACGCCAAATAATTCTTTTTTAGCCGATGCTAAATTGAGTGTTGTTGTTATACTTGGTTTAAGCGAAGAACGTTGAATGACTTGATCGCCTTTAAAATCGTCGGGCAAGCCACGCAGTTGACGATTAATCGCACCCACATTCACATTCCAACCCAAACCGACCCAGCTCGCTTCTTCGTCCACGCCCGGATTGGCATGGTAGGCCAAATTGATCGGATAGCCGCCGTTGGGGCCAGGCACCGAAAGCAATGGCAGGTTGTAGGTAAAATCGCCCGAATAAATATCTACCATGTCGCTCGTACCAACCGGTTCGAAACTGGCAAACTCGGGTTGGCCCGGTCCAGAAGTTAACGCAAAAACAGCTGTTGGAGCTACAATATTTTCGAGCAAGACAAGCGCCAACGTGAGTGCAATACCACGTTTTACAAGCTCTTTACGCATTTGGGGTTGAGGTGTATGTTTCATACTTATTCGGTCTTCAAAGTAGGTACAGAAGCTAATCGATCAGCTTGAAATTCAAAACGGAGAAATCCATTTTCGAAAATGCGTTCATTGATGAGCACAGTTACATGCTCGTCTGATGTGTTGCGATTCTTGCCACTAAAGGCCAAAACCATACGCACATACGGTGTAGCACCATACGTATTTTCAAATTGATACATGATGCAGGGCAAGGTATCGCTGCCTTGCACCAGTTGAATGTCTTGCTGAAAATCGGCAGAATAATAATTGACACGTTGGTAGTATTCGGCTTCTTCCTGAATTCCCTGCATCAAAATATCAGTCCCGTTTTTTGCGATCAAGCTCAATCGGAAATAATACAAGTCGCCTAGTTTTGCTAAACGTTCCTCTAAAAATGCACGACTCATGCTCGGTTTCGCATTTTCATTGGCAGCAATGTAGGCTGGTGGTTGGTATTGTAAATCAAAGCGAACATCTCCTTTATCGACAAATTGATGCAATCCGTTTGCCGGAGCCTCCACCCATTTTACCAAACCAGAAGGAGTTTCCATGCCTCGGCCACACCCCCCAAAAAGAAAAAGGAGTAGAAAAAAAATAAGAAATGCAAACCTGTTTGGCATGGCTTAGAAAAGACTAATTTTTACGAAAACGCAGGTAAAAAATCTCATTTTTTTCATCGATTACTTCCAACACATAATAACCAGCCGGAAGTGCCGAATTATTGCTCTGGTACAAATCCAAACTAAAACGATTGTCGCCAAATTGTGTGATGGGCCTATTGCTCGAATTGTTTAACAAAATAGGATACCAATCGGTATGCGAAGCATCATACAAACGATACTGCAACTGGTTATTCTGATCGTTGTATTCATCACCAAATCGGAAATAAAACAAATTGCCACTCGCTTCATAATAATTGCCATCGAGTTTACGCGTCAAGGTTGCATACCCCTTGTACTTGGTTTTAGAAGTAGCCAAACTCAAGGTTGCAAGGTTGCTGATAAAATTCATATTGACAGATGCCGAAATATTTCCAGTCGGATGATTGACGACAAGGGCCTGTTGCCCCATATCGGCCCAAAGCGTACCATTCCAATTGGCCACACGCAGGCTGCTAATCGATGCTGGTGGTGAATTTTTATTCCAGCCTAAAGTTGCTTTTACATTCGATGTACCCGCAAGACGTTGGCACGTCCAATATTCCAATGTGTCGAGCCACACTAAAGAATCGACTTTGGCCAAAGAAACGGTTGGTTTTTTAGCAAAGTACTCGGCAGCAAATTGATCGGTATTAACTGCAGGTGCCGTAATCGACAAGGGATGGAATGCCGAACTGTCAGGCAATAACGTATCACCTAAAGGGAAAATAAAAGCATCATCACCAGTCTTGCGAACACGACCTCCTATGTATGTGCCAATACCGCCACCAGTACAAGTTGCATTATCAGAGAACGTAATATAATTATTACGACGGATTCGAATATGACCATTTGTGAGTGTTAACGATGTTGTGATATTGATCAATGTGTCAAGACGTAAGAAACCGCCTGTTTTGTTAATAACAACATTCGAAAATGTTTCAACACCTGTTGTTTTAGAAAATACGCGCACCTGATCCCCATCAAAAGTTACCGTTCCCGAACCCGCTGTAAATGTTCCTCCATTGTTACTGTGATTTCCTCCATTTGTAATATTTTTTCCATTAGCATTCAAGGTCGAACTCGCATCGATTCCTAGATTATTACGCACATTTAAATTTCCTGTGAGCGTCACATTTCCTGCTGCCTTGACAATCAATTTATAAAATGGTAATGTGCCACCACTCGCATTTTCTCCATCCAAATTCATAGTACCATAGCAATTCACCGACGATGTAAATGTGCTTGCATCAACCAAACCCGCCGCATAAATAAATTGTCCTTGAATAGAAATAATTCCACTCAACTGCAAAGCACTATCGTTATTCGTTTTGTCAATCGTAATCGGCCCCAACCGACCGCCACCCGCCGTACCACTTCCCGTAAGTTTCTGTTTGCGATTGCCCGTAAAATAAAACACCGTAGTCCCCGGCACCCCCGTTGCAATATTCGTTGTGCGCAAATCCCCTGTAATGTTCAACTGCCCCCCATTAAACTTGGTATTTCCTGTACCCGCCAAGAGCAATTCTTTGGCAATGGTGATTGGTGTGGTACTCGCAATGGTCATGACCGCACCCGCAGCCGTTGGCGCGTATGTCATGTTATAAAACGTAACGCCCCCCGCCACACTCGAAGTAACCGTTTGTCCAGATGATACCGACTTGATGGTGCCATTGTTGTGGTTGAATGTACCGCCACTGATGGTTAAATTAGCCACAAACTCCAAGTCCCCCGAAGTCGAAGTAAACGACCCACTCGAAATGGTCATCGCCGCATTCGACGTAATTGTACCTGTACCACCTATAAATGTACCGCCTTGCACCCGCAAACCACTACCCACAGTCATTGCCCCAGCCCCTTGCGAAAACGTACCACCACTCAAGGTAAAGCCAAAACTCGTGCCCGAAACACTGATGCTTTTAGATCCCGAACCACCCGTAAACGTACCCGAAGTTTGTTCCCAACCACCCGTACCACAAGTAACCTGAAACGTACTGCTTTGCGTGATTGTACCCGTATAGCCACTGATAAACATACGCCCAATACTAATCGTTAAATTGATGGTGCAATTTCCGTTTTTGCCTCCCGCCCCATTGAAGTAAGCCGTATCTGCTGTGGTAGCTGGCGCACTTGCCCCGCCTGCTCCACCACTAGTAGCCGACCAATTGGCCGTAGCATTCCAATTGCCCGTAGCCGAGGCTACCCAGTATCGTTTTGTGGCAGCTGCAGGCAATGCGCTCATGCACAAAACCAACAAAATCAAAAATCGCAGGAATGAGTTCATATTAAGAGATTCGGGTTAAAGACACATTTTTTACAGAGCGAAGAAACAGTGCGGAGAGCGGAGAGAAATTCCAAAGGCACAAATTTCCAAGTTCCAAGAGGAGAGAAATTCCAAAGGCACAAATTTCCAAGTTCCAAAGGGATTCGATTTATAAACACATTTTTTACAGAGCGAAGAAACAGTGTGGAGAGTGGGAACAGAATGAGTAGGAGAAAGAGAAAAATAATACCCAGCCCCCCAAGAAAATCTGCGGGAAGACGGCCGCGAAAAGTGCGAAGTTGCCTTTGAAAAAAGGCTAACAGGCTCCTAGCCTTAGGCTCGGTCTTGTACTCCAACGTGCGCAGATCCCCCTCATAAAAAGAGCCAAAAGCATGCAATGTATTTCTATGTAGTAGGGTTAGCATAAAAAGCCGTGTACGCAAAAAAATTAATTATTCACCGGAACAAACACATACCGCCATCCGGGCAACGGAATTGCATGCATATAGCCGGGTTCAGGATGATTTTCATCCTGCGTTTGTCCCGTTGCTTGCCGAAAATTTCCCGTAGCAAAAAAAGCATTGACTGGTGTATTCATATTTTTATTCAAAGGCCCCAAACGCACCAACTGCGAGGTATCGCTCATGGCCACATCGGTATAACTGTTAGGACCAATGCGCACTTCAATGCTTCCATTTTCGCGCAACCAAATCTGATACGAAAGTGTTTCAGCAGGTACATCAGCCTGACCCGCATTTTTGTATTGAATTTTTAAGACCCGATTTGGACTCGTGCCCGAAAGCGCGTAACTGAGTACCGAATGAAATCCATTACTGTCTAATTTATCGCGAAAGGAATGAAAAGCCGTAAAGGCGTAATAGTTATCCGCATCAAACTGCAAATAGCCATTGGTCTCAATATTCAACGAATCAAAATTCCGACCAGCAAACGGAAACGAAAAACCAATCGGAATACGATACTGGCTATTCCAAGCCGTATTGATGGTATTGCAAAGCGTCTGGCTTGTCAATTCCGACCAAGCCACCGAATCGCTCGAAAGGGAGTAATTGAACGAAGGCGTTTGTGCCCGCAGCAAAAAAGGAGTACAGAAGCTAAACAAAGCAACCAATAAGATGCGCGGAAATGGGGTCATAAAAATGGGATTAATGTGATGCAATTATACTACATGAGAAATGCAAAAGTCAAGAGGAAGATACATTTTGTTAATAAAATATTACCCGATTGGGATTAATGAAAATGGCTTTTAGGTTACTAGAATTAGATGAATGCTTGATAAACAAGCGTTTCCATGCGTTTTGACAATTCATTACGATGCACAGAAATAAACAGGATATGAACAGCCGCACGAGCTTACGCGCAATTGGTGAATTATTCAGCCGCACAGGCTTACGAGCAATTGGTGAATTGGTGAATTTTTCAGCCGCACAGGCTTACGCGCAATTGGTGAATTATTCAGCCGCACGAGCTTACGCGCAATTGGGAAATGATAACCACGCGCATGGCCAGCGCAGACGTGAGATTAGAGACTTGAGACTTGAGACTGGGTGAATTACAGACTGGGTGATTTAGCAATTTACCCATTCTGTAATTCCCCAACTCAGCGTTGGCCAGTGCGGTCTCACGTCTCTTGTCTCACGTCTCAAGTATGCGCATGCGTTGTGTGTGGAAAGAAGCTCGTAATCCGAGGAAAAAAGGAATGATTGTGTGAGAATACCTTCCGCTAACTATTTTGCCGCTTCAGTTGTTGCTGGAGTCATTTTTTCCCCGCCGGAGCGGCTTCATAACGATAGACTGAAATTTGCGCACAAGATTAGGATTTGAAATTTGAGTTTTGTTTTTTGGAATTTGCGCCAGCAGTCCTTTTTTCCCCGCCGGAGATGCTTCATAACGATAGACTGAAATTTGCGCACAAGATTAGGATTTGAAATTTGAGTTTTGTTTTTTGGAATTTGCGCCAGCAGTTCTATTTTCCGCGTCGGAGCAGGGGGAAAGCCATTCATGGCCATCGCAAGTACAAATCAGACCCAAGTTTGTTCCCGTTTCTTTCTATCGGTTTATTTACTTTCAGTTCCCAAGAATCAGAACTATCTTCGCCGCCACATTGCTCCCAAGTCCGACTTGGCCCTTGGCTTCATGGCCACGCAATGATGTGTAAAAACAAGATATAAAAAAGGAAGTACCCGCGGCAAGCATAGCTCAAATTCCCTACTTTCGTCCATAACAAACCACCCTTGCACCATGAAAAAAATCGCCACACTTTTTTTGCTACTCCTTTCCGTAGCCTCTGTTGCGCAAGCCTCGATGCCAAGCTACCAAATTATGTTTCGTTTGAATGCTTCGTGCATGGCTATGGAACAAACACCGCAACTTGTTTTGCCCGCATCGGTAAACGCTTTGCACGATGCTTTGCACGTTGAACAGGTGCAGAAACTGCGCATGGGAAAAAAGAGCACAAGTTATTTTTATGTAGCCCGTTTTCCACTGCAGACCAACATGGAAAATGTATTGAACGCCTATACCAACTGTTCCGAAATTTTGTATGCCGAAATGGATGCTATGGGTACGGCGGCTGGCGTACAATCCGTTGTTCCCAACGATCCGAATTATTCGAGCCAATGGAGTTTGAAAAATGATGGATCGTTTCCGCTGTCAAATGCGGTGGCGGGTGCCGATGTGGACATGGAAAATGCTTGGAGCATCGAGCAAGGCGACTCGTCGGTTATTGTGGCTATCATTGATTCGGGCTGTAAACTCGATCATCCCGAATTGGCCGGACGCATTTGGCACAATGCCGGAGAAATTCCGAACAACAATTTGGATGACGATAGCAATGGTTTGATTGACGACTGGCGCGGCTGGGATTATGCGTACGGCGACAACAACCCCACCGACGATATGGGCCACGGCACAAACGTTACCGGAATCATTGGTACAACCGGAAACAATGGCATTGGTCAAGCTGGGATGGATTGGAATTGCAAACTCATGATCCTAAAAGGCATTGATGCTAATAATTCAGGTTTTTATTCGTGGTGGACGAGTGCCATTTATTATGCGGTTGACAACGGCTGCAAGGTCATTAACATGTCGGTAGGTGGTATTTCGTTTTCGGCAACCATGCAAGCGGCGGTTGATTATGCGCTCAACAACGATGTCTTGGTGGTGGCGTGTATGATGAATACGAATAACAATGTTTCTTTTTATCCGGCAGCTTATACCTCGGTTATGGCTGTTGGAGCAACCAATCCAGACGATACGCGCGCCGCACCATTTTTTTGGAGCAATACGAGTGGCAGCAATTTCGGATCGCATATTTCGGTGGTTGCGCCCGGCAATTACATTTATGGGTTGAATTATACTTCCAACACCAATTACGGTTCGTATTGGGGCGGTACTTCGCAAGCGGCGCCGCACACCGCCGGATTGGCCGCCTTACTTGCTGCCCAAGACAGCAGCCGCACCGCCATACAAATCCGCACCATCATTGAAACTACCGCCGAAGATCAGGTCGGGAATCCGAATGAAGATGTGGCTGGATGGGATCAGTATTTTGGACATGGACGCATCAATGCCATGTTGGCCCTTACGTTTCTCACGTCAACACCCGTATTGACGGAAAAAGACGAAATCACGATTTTTCCGAATCCAGCTTCAGGACAGGTTTTTGTACAAGTTCCTGCCGGAGAACAAATTTGGGTAAGCATTGTGGACCAAACCGGACGTATGGTGCTTGAAAATCAGTTGTTGTCTGGTACGCAACTGCCTACTGAAGGATTGGCTGCGGGATGGTATGTGGTTCAGATACGCACCCAAGATGGCTTACAGGTTCAAAAACTGATCTTGGAATAAGTTTCTTCGGTCTTAATTCAAATCATAAGTTCTGCTAGTTTCTATGATAAAGCTTGGAGGGGGAATGGAATTTTGCGAAAAGAATAAAATTTATCTTAAATCATAACGATGCCTTGCGATGCGATTTTTTTTGAAAATATCAATTAATCTTTCGTTTGCAATTGTTTGTACTGTTTTATCATGTTGCTCATCGACCCCCTATTCCCGATTTAATTTCACTCAAGCAGATACGCTAGTATCGAATACTCTTGAAAAAGGCGATATTGTTTTTTTTAATGGCGATGCAATTGCTATTCGTATCAATTCGGATAGCATTTCGAATTATGCGCATTGGCAAATGTGTATAGGTGCAAGCACAGTCAGCGAAAACGAGATTAAAGCGCTTACAACATTTATGCAACGCGAAAAAATTTCATATCTGATACGTTCTAATGATCAAACAGCATTCGTACTAATTTTTACCCATGCTCCGCAGGATTTGCAATCCTGCGGTAAATACAATTAAACAAACAAGATCAATACACGCAGTAATGCTGTAGCCGCAGGATTGCAAATCCTGCGGAGCGTATGAGTTGAAGCTCCAACGCGTTTGCAACGCGTTGGGCCGAGATTCGCGTTTGCAACGCGAAACAAGCGAATTTAAATTGGGTTAATTTTTTTTAAAATGTACTTTCTCGCGTTGTTAGCCCTAGACTACCGTGTCTCGTAAGTCCTCGTTGCATTCCGTCCCGAAATTTTGGGGGCGGAAGAGGACGAGGGCGTTCAAAAACTGATCTTGGAATAAGTTTCAAATTCCAATTCGGTGAAAACCTGTTTTTCTGTGGATTAGTTGATAAAAACTAAGGATCAATTCGTTTTTCCGTTTTGTAATCTGCCCTTTTTTTTCTTACTTGCGGCGTTTTTCAACCCATCTTGCAAAACGCCATCCATAGATGCCGCAGACTTTTTTTTCCTTCCGTCCTTTTCTCCTGATTTCAGGGCTTGCTGTACTGACCTTTGCAGCTTGTAATGACAACCCCACATCGGGCGATCCAAAAGATTCGCTCAAAGACGATTCCATCACCACACAAGGCGTGAAAGTGAATGGTCAAAATTTCATGATGCCTTCGCCCATTCAGATTGCTGAACTCATCAAAAAAAGTGGCGCGCTTTACGACAAAAATATCTTAAACGATCCGGCTAACGTTTCGAAATACTCTGACGAACTCAAACGTTCGCTCAACATGGGTGTATATGGCGCCGATTTGGGTTACATCACCATGTACGATAATTCTGGCGACGCGCTCAACTATTACAAAACCGTCATGACGTTGGGCGAACAACTCAAAATCACAGGTAGTTTCGACAAAGGAATCATGGAGCGTTTTGGTAAAAACGTTGGCAAAAAAGATTCTATTCTGAATTTGGTTGGCGAAGCTTACCGCCGCAGCGACGATTTCCTGAAAGATGGCCAACGCGATCAAGTGGGTGGCCTCATCATCACCGGTGGCTGGGTTGAGAGTATATTCTTCGCTACAAGCGTTTACAAACAAAAACCAACGCCCGAAATTGCTACCCGCATTGGCGAACAAAAAAATACAGTTGCCGGATTGATCAAATTAATTAAAGGGTACAACCGCGAAGAATACGCCCCACTCATCAAATTGCTCGAAGACCTCAATGCCGTTTATCAAACCATCGAGATTCGTTATACGTTTGCAGAACCTACGCACGACGAAGGCGCACACTTGACCACCATCAATGGGCAAACAGAAGTGAAAATTACCGACGAACAACTGAAGGGCCTCACCGAAAAAATCACCGCTATTCGCAATTACATCATCAACTGATTTGTTGTTTTGTTATGAAAAAGACCATCATCCTTATACTCCTCGCCTTATTGCCCGTGCTCGCGTTTACCGGATCGGCATCGGCACAATGCGATACCATTGCGAAAGCAACCGCTAAGTATATCGTTCCGCCGTTTGTTTCCGATGGACAATCGTACCGCGCTTTGCTCATGTCTGGCCAAACCGCCGAGTTTCATGCTACGTTATATGCCGGAACAACTTACCGCATTGCGTCTTCTAGTGCTGCTGGCGATGGCAGTATCCTCTTCAGCATTTACGACCAAGACCGCAACCTTATTTTCAGCAACAGCCAACACAACAATGCCACTTACTGGGATTTTAAAGTAACAACAACAGTTGATGTGGTTATTGAAGCCAACCTCAACCCACAATCGGGCAAAGACTCTGGTTGTGCCGTTTTGCTCATTGGTTTTAAGCAATAGGATTCCTCATTGCTACGAAACGCCTTGCCCTTATCGGTGAGGCGTTTTTTTTTGAAGTTGTTTTCAAACAAAACAAAAACATAACGCATCGAATCTGCCGATTTTATTATATTTACCACCCAAGCTAATGTATGAGTGAGCGGATTCTAAAAGCCTTAATGCAATTGTTCGCAATCATTGCGAAAGTAGATGGTGTTACCTCTGCTTCTCGTGGTATTGTGGAATCGTTTTTGAAACAACAACTCAACCAAGAGTTGGTGGATCAATACCTTGCTTTATTTGATGAATTTCTGGAGCAGCACCACCAAGTTTCAAAACGCAAAGATGGTTCTGCCAAACGCACATCTGTAAACTCCGTCAAAGTGCTTCGCATCTGTACGCAGATCAACGAAGAGCTGGAGCAAAAACAAAAAGTTGTTGTGTTGATTCGCTTGCTCGAATTTATTCATTCGAGCTATGAAATTTCGGAACAAGAACTCGAATTTGTGCAGACGGTTTCCGAAACTTTCAACATCGAACAAGTTGAATTTAACCGCTTGCGCGATTTTGTAGAGAAAGATATTTTAGAACTTCCAGATATTGCCGAACTCTTGGTCATTGATGGACAGAAATCGCCAAACTACGCACATTGCCACCACATCTATTCCGACTCCATGAGCAAAGGTCGGGTGTGTGTCATCAACATTCCTAGCGTTAGCATGTATGCGGTACGCTATTTTGGTGGCTCAGAACTCAACCTCAACGGACAAGGCATGATTTTGAACAAGGTGTATATTCTTACACCCGGTTCGTCGTTGCGCAGTTCTAAAGTACAACCCATTTATTACAGCGATATCATCAGCGCATTTCTCAGTAGCAAAGAAGGAGCGCGTATTACGTTCAATGCCGATTGTATTGGCTATACCTTTAAAGGGGGAAAAGTTGGTTTGCGCGATGTAACCATTCGCGAAGAATCGGGCCGCTTGATTGGCATCATGGGTGGATCGGGCGCTGGAAAATCGACCTTGCTCAATGTCCTCAACGGAAACGATAAACCATCGAAGGGTGCTGTGCTCATCAATGGGATTGATATTCATGTGCAGAAAGATAAAATCGAAGGCGTTATCGGACACGTTTCGCAAGACGATTTGCTCATTGAAGAATTAACCGTTTTCCAAAATCTGTTTTACAATGCCAAATTGTGTTTTGGGAATTTGGCCGATACGGAAATTACCCGCATTGTTCACGAACTGCTTGCCGATCTGGGCTTGTATGAAGCGCGCAGCCTCAAAGTCGGAAGCCCGCTTGATAAAAAGATTTCTGGCGGTCAGCGCAAACGCTTAAATATTGCTCTCGAATTGATTCGCGAACCTTCGGTTTTGTTTGTGGACGAACCCACATCGGGCCTTTCTTCGCGCGATTCGGAAAACATCATGGACTTGCTCAAAGAGCTTGCCTTGAAAGGAAAATTAGTTTTTGTTGTCATTCACCAACCTTCGTCAGACATTTTTAAAATGTTCGACAAGTTGATGATTTTAGATAATGGTGGTTTCCCCATTTATTACGGAAATCCCGTTGATGCGGTTGTTTATTTCAAGAAAATGGTCAACCACGTCAATGCCGACGAGAGCGAATGCGTTACCTGCGGGAATGTTAATCCCGAACAAATCTTCAACATCATTGAAAGTAAAGTTGTTGACGAATACGGCAACCTGACGCGCAACCGCAAAGTATCGCCACCCGAATGGAATACCTATTACCGCCAACACATCGAAACGAAGTTTGAACCCATCAGCGATTCGGTCGATAATCCCGAAAGTACGTTTCGTATTCCACGCCGTTTCAAGCAATTTTTGGTTTTTGTTACGCGCGATGTGCGTTCCAAACTTACCAATACCCAATACCTTTTAATCAACTTGCTCGAAGCACCCGTATTGGCTTTTATTCTAGCCTACTTGGTGCGTTTTTACAATTCCGATGTTTCGCACACAGGCGGTTATGTCTATCGCGAAAACGAAAATATTCCAGCCTATCTCTTCATGTCGGTGGTTGTGGCCCTGTTTATTGGTCTCACCGTTTCTGCCGAAGAAATTATTCGCGATCGCAAAATTTTAAAACGCGAATCGTTTTTGAACCTCAGTCGTTCCAGTTATTTGTTGTCGAAAATATTCATCATGTTTTCCCTATCCGCCATTCAAACCATTGCGTTTGTCTTGGTGGGCAATGCACTCTTGGGCATCAAAGGCATGTGGATGGATTATTGGTTGGTTTTGTTTACAACATCGTGTTTTGCCAACATGCTCGGCTTAAATATTTCATCGGCGTTTAACTCGGCTGTTACCATTTATATTTTAATTCCGTTTCTCATCATTCCGCAACTTTTGTTGAGTGGTGTGATTGTGAAATTTGAAAAACTCAATCCTTCGATTACCTCACAACGAACGGTTCCGGTAGCAGGGGAGATGATGGCATCGCGTTGGGCTTTTGAAGCACTCGCCGTCAATCAGTTTAAAAACAATTTGTACGAGAAAAAATTCTACGGTTACGATGAAATGATGAGCGTTGCCGATTTCAAAAAGAATTATTGGATTCCACATCTTCGCGGCAAAATTGATAAAGACGAAATTGCATTTCGCGAACTAACACCGAAGCATTTTCAAAATATGCGAAGCGGCAAAGTAAGCACGCACGCCGATTCGATGGCTGTTGAAGTTTTTGCAGAAGTGAATCTCATTCGCAATGAAATTATGCGTGATTATGAACGCTTAAAAGAATTGCAAAAACGCAAACGCATTCGCCCAATTTCTGGCGATTTGTCGAAACAATTGAAACTGCTTCGCGATAGCGTAGAAAAAATTGCTGCCGATAATTTCATGCCAGCACAAGCCAATAAAGCCCGCGAATACCTCAACCTCGTCAATTCGGTTTACATCAAAGTCTTTAATTCCAACAGCGAAGCCCGCGATGCCGCTATTCGTAAAATTTCTGGTGCCGACGAAAAAGCATTTATTCAACTCAAGAACAATTACCTCAACGATAATTTGAGCGATCTTGTTCGCAATGCCAATGAATTCAATAAAATCGTTGAGCAAGACGGCATCCTGATTCAACGTGCCGATCCTGTTTTCTTAGAACCATCGTTCTCCAATATGGGCAATTCACATTTCTTTGCCCCGCGCAAAAAAGTATTTGGCCGCTATTTCGATACGTTCTGGGTTAATCTCTGCGTACTCTGGGGCATGTCGCTCTTCATGGCGTTTACCTTATACTTCGATCTACTCCGTAAATTGATTGACGGCTTAGGAAATCTGATGGAATTTTTTGGGAAGAAAAAGAAGAATTAAAAAGGAGTTGGTGAATTGCTGAATTACTAATTCGCTAACTCACCCATTGCGTGTAGCCTGTGCGGCTAGGAAATTCTAATTCTTCAATTCCTCTTCAACGCCCAGCAATACCTCGTCTTCCGATTTCTGGTTCGGAAATTCGCGAAGCATGCGACGTAAGACCCGTTCCAAAACACTATCTGGACAAGATGCACCGCTAGTGATGATGATGCGCAACGGACGATCTTTTTGTGGGATCCAGTTTTCGGTTTCGCGCAACGCATGTGTATGTAAATCGAAATGACGGATGCAATTTCCGTTCAAAATTTCGGTTTCGTCCTTGATAAAATAAGTCGGAAATTTTCGTTCGCATAACTCAACCAAATGCGATGTGTTGGAGCTGTTGTAACCACCAACCACAAGCGCTAAATCAGCTTCTGTTTCGAGTAAACCAAAAGTAGCTTGTTGGTTTTCATTCGTTGCATAGCACAAGGTATCGCGTGTGTCGGCAAAATGATTTTTTTCTTCATCCGCACCATATTTTAGTTCCATCACCGATTTGAAATAATCGGCAATGGCTTGCGTATCGCTGGCGAGCATGGTTGTTTGGTTGATGACACCCACGCGCACAAAATCGTTTTCTACATCAAATCCATTGCTTGTGCGGCCCGCAAAATGCGCATCAAAATCTGCGCGCGAACGCTTGCCCAAAATAAATTCGCCAAGCACAATCGCTTCGTCCATGTCTCTAACAACAATAGAGGGGCCATGTACTTCGCTGTGCGAAAATGTAGCGCGCGTTTCTTCGTGTTTCGGTTTCCCGTGAATGATGATGGTGTATGCACCTTCGCCAAGCTGTGCCGATTTTTTCCAAACCCGTTCTACAAACGGACAAGTAGTATTGTAATGGGTTGGTTCAATGCCTACTTTTTTTAATTCAGCTTCAATTTCCAATGTTGTTCCAAATGCCGGAATAATCACCACATCGTCTGCTTTCAGCGATTCCCAGGGAACGAGTTGATTGCCTTGTGTATCCATCAGAAAACGCACCCCACGATCGGTTAAGTCGCGATTGACTTCGGGATTATGAATCATTTGACTCAATAAAAAAACACGCTTATCAGGATTTTCAGAAACTGCACGAAACGAAATTTCTACGGCATTTTCAACGCCATAGCAAAAACCAAAATGCCGCGCAATGCGTATTTCGACAGTACCAAAATCGAGTCGGCTCGGACGAAAATCTTTTTTTTTCGGATCTAAATTTTTGCGCAAGGCTTTCAGCCGCGCAATGAGCGGACTGCGATAAAAAACGGGAATGTCAAATGATTTCATGATTGAAACAAAGGTAACGCGAAGCGTGTGTACGCAAAACAATTTTATGTGAAGAAATGTTGATGTGAATGCGGTAAGAATTGTATTTTCGCGCACTGATTAACCCTAAACAATGAAAATCAATTCTCGAAATCTCTTTCGTTTGTCGCTGGCTATTGCCTTGGCGGGTATTTTGTATTGTATTTTAAGTATCTATTGTGGTGGTTTGGGGGCTGCTATCAATAAACTCTTGGGCCACGATGTTCCTGCAAGCAGTCAGGGTATTATGGGGTTAATCCAAGGCTTTGCAGCGCAAGATAATTACTTCGTCTTATTTTTAGAACGACTATTGAATCCCGTTCAGTTGAGATTTCCGATGGTAGATTTCCAACTCAATTATTATTTGTTACTGTGTTTTTACTTGATCTTTTTATTGGGCGCAATTTTGTATAAGAGCTGTAATGGTTCAGAAATACGGCTTTTACGATTTTGTTTTTCAGTCATTTTTATTCAATCCCTTATCGCCATCCCATTTTCAAGTATAACACTTGTTATAGCAGCCGTATCACAGTTCAATTTTAGTTATTTATTGATTCACTTGTTTGGTCTTGGTCTGTATGTTTTTTGGTTTATCGCTGCTCGAAAAATCCTACGCTACTTTTCAGCACAACAAGAACTGTCCATTGAATCGATAGATCAACAACAAGCTCGTCCGATACTGTTTGAAGCCTCTAAATGGACACGTTTTTTTCATTTAATTTTTGATACACTCATTTGTTTTTCAGTTACGGTACCTGTCATAGCACAGTTGTCTGGTGGCTTTTTTTCAGGCATTGCTGATCGTTTATCGGAAAATTTGGCCATTGAATTTTTGTTTATTGTTTGCCGTCTTTTGTATTATCCTTTTTGCGAAGCCATGCTTGGAGCCACTCCTGCTAAGTTGCTTTCTCAAACACGTGTAGTAAATGAGTTTGGTGAGAAAATTTCGGGCTGGCAAGCTATTGGTCGCACCTGTGTACGCTTTGTCCCTTTTGAGCCGTTTTCGTTTTTCGTTTATGGCTGGCACGATAAATGGACCAATACGCAAGTGGTGAAAGAGAAAAAACCGTTGTTTCATGGCGCATGGTTTTTTATACTCATTCCAGTTTTTGTCTGTTTGTATTGGCTCATGTCTCACCAAGCAGAAACACAGCAATTTGAAAAATATAAAACGGAGCAATCGGAAAAATTTAAGCTCGACTCGAAAGCTTACATGCACAGCATCGATGCCTTAGAAGCTGGCGATTTGATTTTGATACAACCCAATGAATACGATGAAGACAATTCGCGCTTGTGTTTGAAAGTAAATCGCATGCAGGCCGATTCGCTTTATTGTTCTGGAATATGGGTAAAACCGGTGAATTATGCTTTCCAATTGTTCGATATGAATGTTCAATTTTCAGAAACGCCAGATTCCTTGTTAGCACTAAGCATAACACTTACCAAAACACAATTGAAAAACGCATACCCACTAAATGCAGATGATGGCAATTATAAGTTGCTCGATTTGAAAATTTCGGAAAAGTTTTTTGCCATTGAAAAAATTTATCCAGCAAATGGAGTTGTATTGAGCAGCGACAAGAATTTTGGCGTATCTCTTGATCTGATGAATATCTTAATCTATAATCAGGGCGAATCGTGTACCTTGAAAAAGTTGACCGTCTTGGAAGGCGATATTTCTTGGAAAACAACCGTGCCGCAGAAATTATCGGCTGATGGACGTGATGGTGAGATGACGTTTGTGGTAGAGGCTGCCGAGTATAAAGCTGCAGATTTTAAATTTGAATTGGAACTACAAGCTGCGTCTGGAAAAAACTATTTCTATACAGTTGAAGGAAATACAGAAATGGTGCATTTAATTATTTACCGTACAGAAAAGTAGGGTAGTGTTACAAAAAAAGAGCGACCATTTTCGAAAGAAAATGGTCGCTCTTTTTTATGCTCGTTGCTTAGTAATAACGCAGACGAATAACTTCTGCCAATTGCTTCGAGAAGCGGAGTACTTGACGGGTATAACCATATTCGTTATCGTACCAAACATAGAGTACAATACTCTTTTTATCAGGCGAAACAATGGTGGCTTGTGAATCGAAAACGGAAGGGCAAGAATTGCCAATCACATCCGAGCTAACCAACTCGTTTGAAAACGCGAATTGAATTTGCTCCACCAAATTTCCTTTCAACGCATAAGCGCGAACCATTTCGTTAACATCTTCTTTCGTTACTTCTTTGTTGATCGTGATGTTGAGGATTGCTAACGAAACATTCGGGGTTGGTACACGCACCGAATTGGCCGTGAACTTTCCAGAAAGCTGTGGCAATACTTTTTTCAATGCACTCTCCGCACCCGTTTCGGTAATGACCATGTTCATTGCAGCAGAACGACCACGACGGTATTTCTTATGGTAATTGTCGAGCAAGTTTTGGTCGTTGGTGTAGGAGTGAACCGTTTCGATGTGTCCCTTCTCTACGCCAAATTCTTTGTCAACAATATACAGAATAGGCATGATGGCATTGGTGGTGCACGATGCAGCAGAGAAAATTGTTTCTGCTTTAACGTCAATGGTTTCATGATTGACACCATAAACAACATTCGGCACATCGCCTTTTGCAGGGGCTGTCAACAAGACTTTGCTCACACCTTTGGCTTTGAGGTGACGGCTGAGTGCTTCGCGATCGCGGAACACACCGGTATTGTCGATCAATAAGGCATTGTCAATTCCGTAAGCTGTATAGTCAACATCTTCGGGATTGTTGGCCGAAATCATGTGCACCACATGGCCGTTGATGACGAGTGTTTTATTTTCGGTATTCTCTACAATTGTTCCAGGGAATGGTCCGTGAACAGAATCGTTGCGGAGCAAATCGGCACGTTTCACAATTTCTTCAGCCGAATCGCCACGGGTAACGATGGCGCGTAGGCGAAGCTGATCGCCTTTTCCGGCTTGTGCAATGAGTTCGCGTGCAGCCAAACGACCAATACGGCCAAAGCCATAAAGAACCACATCTTTGGGTTGCAAGGTCAATTTATCTTGACCAATAAATCCGCTCAGCTTATCATTGAGGAAAGCGGTAACATCTGCGTATTGGGTATGCTCTTCAGACCATTCAGCAGCTAAACGACCAATGTCGATACGCGAAGGCGAAAGATCGAGTTTGGTCATTGCACCAGCAATGCGCGCCGTATCTTCGACATTGATTGGACGTTTTACAATGTCTTTTGCATATTGATGCAAATTCATGATTTCGCTTGCGCTTCGGTCAATCAGTTGATTGCGGAAAATAATCAGTTCTACTGATTTGTCGAACCAAAGCGTTCCGATGTGTGCGATGAGTTCGATGGCG
>JAAFIA010000065.1 GCA_013298545.1 Bacteroidota bacterium
CCAACGATCAGGCTTATGGCGCAAATCCTCCAGCTCAAGGCGTTGTTTATTTGAACACGCCGCTCGCACCACTCAACGATGGTGTTGATAATGATCAGGATGGTTCTATTGATGAAGTAGGAGAGCAAGTAAGTATGAATTATTTTCAGACCTATAACAATGATTTTTCAATTACAGGCAATCCCGGAAGCGCGTCGGATTATTACAATTATGTTACTGGACATTGGCGTGATGCTTCTGTAGTTACTTATGGCGGAAACGGCTACCAAGGCTCAACACCTTCACGCTATATGTATCCGGGAAACTCCGATCCAAATGGATATGGAACAGGTGGTGCGCCACAGGTAGCGTGGGACGAAGTATCGGCAGGAAATGCTTTTGGTGATCGTCGCGGCGTTGGTGCTGCCGGACCATTTCTGCTAAACGCGGGGGCTACGGTATCACTAACGTATGCGTATGTGTATGGACGTGGTAGTTTTGGTCCTGCTAGTAGCGTTATTGCCATGCAAGCTGCAGCAGATGCTGTGCGTAACTTTCATAACACAACATTGGCAAATGCGTGTAATCCGGCACCAACAGCACTTGGCTATTTACCAAAGCTAGCAGAAATCAGCGTGTTCCCAAATCCTGCAAACGAAATGTTGTTTGTCAATTTTACTTCAAAAAACACAACAGCACAGTTTGCTATTTTGGATGTAACCGGAAGAATACTAAAGACCGAAACGCTTTCAACTTCATCACAACAATCTATTTCGCTGAATGGTTTGCCTGCCGGAATTTACCTGCTGCGAGTAAATGATGGTCAAGCACAAGGTCTTATTCGCTTTGTAAAGCAATAAAAACCAAGTACTGTTCTGCAAAAGCCCGTTTGTTTTTACAGACGGGCTTTTTATGACCATTACATACCTGCATTCCAAAAATAACCCATGCCCATCAACTAATGGTTTTTGATTGGTTTTTCAATTTGATTGATCGGAAGAAAAACCCTGTTTGTCTAATTCCTTAAACATTGTTCGAGAGTGTGCGTTGAACCTAGCAATATGTACACACAAGAGAGTACTTCAACGCTTAAATGTCAACTTCATGGCGATTTGCTTCTTTTCGAGCATGCACCATTTTGTTACAAATGCCGTTGGAGCATATTTGATCATGCTGGTGGTGAGAAAGCATCCGGCAATATAGCTGCTTCGGGAAATGAACAAGCTATTTCGATTTCCGGATTGAAGTCTGGACAGTATCAACTTTGTGTGATTGATGGAGATAAACTTCAATCAAGTTGGTTTAGAATTCCGTAATTTTTTTGCGGTAACAGGCACCAATAAACGCTTTCATTTTTTTCAGACAGGCTTCTTTCGCTTCGATAAAGCCTAGATGTCCAACGCGATCAAGACTCAACAAACGTGCGATTCGTGGTAATTCGGCCTGTTCTTTCAAACTTGCATAAGGAATCACATTGTCGCGTGTTCCGGCAATAATCAACACCGGATAATTTGCAAACTTCAAAATAAGTTCTCTGTTCTTACGAATTTTCATTCCCTCAAGCGAGGCAACAATGGCTTGCTTTTTGGTTTTTGCAGCGATGCTGCGCAGCCAAGAAATCTCTTTCTTGAAATACCGAACATTGGCCAACGCAAATAAATTTTCTACCAACTGACGGGTGTATTTTAGTGGATCGCGCTTAACAATACGAATGGCGCGTTCGCGATCGAGCTTCTTTTCTTCGCTATCGGCAAGCGCCGTGGAGTGAAACAAACACAAACCACTCAAATGATCGGGATATTTTTCGGCAAAGGCCAAAGCCACATAGCCGCCCATCGAATGCCCAACAAGCACATAACGCCGCAAGCCAATCTCATCCATAACATCTTTCACTACGTCGGCCAAGCGTTCCATTTTATGTACATAACCAATACAATCCGATTTTCCGTGGCCGGGCAAATCAATTGCAATGATGCGGTATTTTTTGGCAAGCTCAGCGGCAAACCCATTTCCATTCCAAACATCAAGCGACTCTAAGAAACCGTGCAACAAAACCACCGCACGTCCCTTCCCGATATCGGAATACCGAATTTTTGCACCACGACAAATAACGGTATGCAAATGCGGATTTTTGGGATCGGTTTTGCGTGTTTTTGCCATGCTTAATGTGCAATCACAATTTTTTGTTTGGTACTGAAGGCTTCTTTTTTTACTTCAACCACATACATTCCTGCTGGAAGAAAATCGACCATTACTTTTTCCGTCTGATCGAGGTCTTTTGTCAAAATCAGCTTCCCGAAAACATCATAGATGCAAACCGTCGCACCAAGAGCATGACTGATAAATAAACAGGTATTTGCGGGATTGGGTGAAATATGAATTTCGGGAGCCGTGTTTTCTGCAACAGTTACTGGCCCGCATGGATTGTTATTGGCTTTGATCATTTTTCCAATCTGCACATTTTTTGCAATCACATTTGCCGGCAAATCACGCACACCCAAATGCGAAGGACCATCCAAACCACCAGGCCATAAATAACCAATCAAGCCAGCAATACTGGTATCGGAAACGGCCAAGTCGTAATAATTCTGAACCATGTGTTCGATGGTATCTGGCGGATATCCCGCCTGACCATAAAAATCCAACCATTGATCGTCAATAATTAAAAACACCTCCTGCGATGCTGTTGATCGCGCATTTTTGACGGTGTTGAGATGCCCCATAAATGTTGCATCATTGGCCGGATCAAAAATACCGTACATGTCAAATCCGACCCAATCAACCGATGTCGGAATTTGCATGATACTCACCATCGGATAGGCTTCAACAAACATGATCGGAATGTTCGGAAAATCAGCCTTTATCAATTGCGAAACAGCAACCAAGTCGGCGTAGGTTACACCATTCCAATACGGCTCGTCAATGATGTAAAAACAGCCAATGCCGTTTGCATTTAAAACAGCTTGATTGATTGTTTTAAAGGCCGCCCAGCGCATCGCATAATCAGAAAACAAGTCATAGTTTGCGCCACTCGGCCCGAGTGAATCGACATACTGAAAAAATACCGCTTGTACAGCTAACATGGGTTTAACACAAACACCTGTCATCAAGTTTACG
Organism: Bacteroidota bacterium; assembly: GCA_013298545.1. Taxonomy (GTDB): domain Bacteria; phylum Bacteroidota; class Bacteroidia; order Palsa-965; family Palsa-965. The sequence continues at coordinate 3,097 of JAAFIA010000065.1, forward strand.
CGCGCAGTTACATCATCTGTATAATCATAGACACACAACTGCGCAATATTCGAAAACGTATCAACTTCGCTGATGTAGTTTGTTACCGTCGAAGCATCGTGCGGATCGTCCCATAAACAATCGACAACAGCAAAACCAAAATATTGCAAATGTGCAGGAGCTGTCTGTGCAGACAAACGCATGGAGCATACCGCCAGAAAAAGAACAAATGTTTTGTGCAGGATGTTCATGCGCTGCTGTTTCTTTATTTCCCTTCTTGCATTAAAAATTCAATGTCATTGGCCTCAATTGGAATGTTCGACATCAAATCTGTGATACCTGTTTTGGTCAACAAAATATCATTCTCAATACGCACACCAATGCTTTCTTCAGGAATGTAAATGCCAGGCTCACACGTATAAACCATACCCGCCTCAAACTTGCGGTAGCGTGCACCAACATCGTGTACATCGACACCTAAATAGTGCGATGTGCCATGCATGAAATACTTTTTGTAAAGCGGAGCATCGGGATTTTGTTTCTTCACCTCATCGGCTTGAAGCAATCCGAGTTTGATGAGTTCTTCTTCCATTGCCAAGCCAACCTCTTTGTGGTAATCTACAATGTTGTTTCCAACAACCAAACGCGTCATGGCATAACGCATCACGCGTAGAACAGCATTGTAAACATCTTTTTGGCGTTGTGTATATTTTCCGTTTACGGGAATTGTACGTGTTAAATCGCTCTGATAATTGGCATAACCCGCTGCAAAATCCATGAGCAAAATATCGCCATCGTGGCATTGCTTATCGTTGATGTTGTAGTGCAATACACACGAATTTTTTCCTGCCGCAATGATCGGTTCGTAACCAGCAAAACCTGCGCCATGACGAATAAATTCATGCGCCAATTCCGCTTCAATTTCATATTCCCAAACACCCGGTTTTACAAATTTCAGCAAGCGGCGAAATCCTTTTTCAGTAAGATCACACGCTTTTTGCATCAACATCACCTCGATTTCCGATTTGATGGCACGCAACTCCGCCATGATGGGCGCAGCGCGTTTGTAAGCATGCATTGGATATGTTTTCTTACACCAGTCGATAAAACGCGCATCGCGGGTTTCTACTTCAATGACCGAGCGGTAATGCTCATTGGTGTTGAGGTAAACATTTTCAGCCTCAACCATCAACGTAAACAAAACCTGTTTGAATTGGTGCGTCCAATAAACTTTTTTAATGCCCGAAACGTTGGTGGCTTGTTCTTTCGTCAACTTTTCACCTTCCCAAACAGCAATGTGTTCATTCGTTTCGCGTACAAACAAAACTTCGCGGTGCTCTGGATCAATCGAGTCAGGAAAAATAAGCAAGACCGTTTCTTCCTGATCAACGCCAGAAAGGTAGAACAAGTCGCTGTTTTGACGAAATTTCATGGTGCCATCTGCTCCTGTCGGCATGACATCGTTTGCATTGAAAACAGCGAGCGAGCGCGGCTGCATGAGCGCAGCGAAACGTTGACGGTTGCCAACAAATAAACTAGAATCGATTGCTTGATAACGCATAAAGAAAAGATGTTTTTTCAGTTACGAATATACAAGGTTTAGCCGCATGTTTCCACCCGCATTAAAAATCGCAAACAATCAAAAGCAATTCATTAGTCGATCCGCACACCCACCACCAAAATATCATCAACCTGCTCCAACGCACCGCGCCAATTTTCCAGTTCCTCCATCAACAAACGATGCTGCTCTTTCATGGGCAACGTCGCAATGCGCGTAAGCAACTGCTGCAACTGTGCTTGTTTGTATTTTTTCCCTTCTACTCCACCAAACTGATCGCAAAAACCATCTGTAAACAAATAAAGCACATCGTTTTTCTGAACCGGAATCGTATGATTTGTAAATGGCGATTGGTCATCCGCCGATTGTGGTCCAAGTGCGCGCCGATCACCGCGGAAAATTTGCATATACCCATTGCGCCACAACCACAACGAGCGATTGGCTCCGGCAAAGTGAACGTGTTGCCCTTTCTCTGAGATTACTAACACGGCAGCATCCATACCATCGCGTACTTCCAAATCTGCTGTTGTTTGTCCCAATAAACGTTTCATGCTTTTGTTCAAACTTTGCAACAAGGCAGCCGGATGCACAATACCAAAATTCTGAACCGCTTGATTTAACTGGTTTATGCCCACAACACTCAGCAGCGCACCCGGAACACCATGCCCCGTGCAATCGCCCACCACCAACACCGTCTCCGCGCCCCAACGCTCCACCCAATAAAAATCGCCACTCACAATATCCTTCGGACAATACAGCACAAAGGCATCACACAGCAATGAAACAAAACGCCCCTGCGACGGAAGCATCGCCTGTTGAATGCGCCTCGAATACAAAATACTATCGGTGATGTCTTTGTTCTTCAATGCCAATTGTTCATTGATTCGCTCAATCGATTTCTTCTGCTGAAGTGTCAATTCATTTGCTTGTTTCCGTGCCAAATACGCGTACACCGCAAATCCCGCAATAGTCAAAAACACCAATGCCCCAATACCAATAATCCAAAGCATCGTATTGGTTTTGCGCTGTTCCTCTTCTCCCGCTTTCAGATGTTGTGTCTTCTCGATCAATTCCCGTTCGCGCCTTTCTGCCTGATAACGCTCTGTCAACTCACTCATGCGAATTGTGTTCTCTTCGTTGAACAACGAATCACGAATCTCCGAATAACGGATGTGATAATTCAAAGCCTTTTCAAAATTTCCTTTCGCCTTATGCACTTTGGCCATCAGGGAATACGTCAAACGCAAGCCATCTTTATAATCTAACTCCAACGATAACGATTCCGAAATATTCAACCAAAACAAAGCCTGATCGTATTGTTTTTTGTCCTTATACACCTCGCCTAAATTGATGGCCACATCAGCCATGCCACTTTTGTCGCCAAGCGATTCTTGAATAGCAAACGCCTCTTTGTAATTTTCTAATGCTTCATCATAACGCTTCAAGCGTGGCCCAAAAACAACGCCCATGTTGGTTATGGCCTGCGCCTCCAAATCCCTTTTCCCTTCTTTACGCGCCCGTGCCCGTGCCTCGCGAAAGAAATCAAGCGCCAAACCATATTGTTGTTGATCGATATAAATACCACCGATATTCAAATAAATCGCAGCTTGTCCATTTTGTTCACCAACCTCATTCAACAATGCCGCCGCTTGTTTGTAATAATTCAACGCAAGTTCATTGCTATGCTGATCGCTATAAATATTGCCCAGATTGATATAACTTTTGGCCAAGCCACGTTTATCGCCAATCGTTTCGCGAATCTGTAAGGCTTTGAGGTGTGCCTTACTCGCATCAATCAATTCGCCCCGCCGATAATAAATTACACCAATATGATTCCAGCTATCCGCCTCCCCACGCTCGTCGTGAAGCTTTATGGCCAATGCTTTCGCCTCTTCTACATAACGCAATGCCTGTTTGGGGTCAGAACCACGCATCATAAACCCCAATTTATTCAAGGTGCGCACCCGCACCGTATCTTGGCCGCAGGTTTGCAGCACCTGTTTCAAACTGTCGATTTGTCCTTGCAATGGCTGCACTAACCCAACAAAAACAAAAAGTAAAAAACAAACAATTCTTTTTCTGTACATACGCCATAAAGATAAATGCAGCGCAGACGTTTTCCTTGACCAAAAAAAGTCCATTTTTGGACATCCAAAAATGAGTTTTGGCGACCTCAATAGCTTGGCCGTTAAGCTATTTAAAATCGTTCTAAATTACCCTATTGACAATACGCTGACAAATGCGGGACAATTGGTTATGACCTTTGCAATCACTGATTTTCAAGCTCGTGCAGGACATTCACCTCATTGCGTTTACACACCGAACAAGTGCTGTTCAGGACATTGGCCAATTTCATTTGGCAGATGACGTACGCGCTAGTCGTTTACACGAATTGAAAACGACTATTGGTGCTTCGGAATTGATGTACCTCAGCACGTGCAACCGCGTTGAATTTCTGCTGGTTCAGGAAAACGAAATTGATACCCTTTTTTTACAACGCTTTTTTCGCGCGCTTTTACCACAAGCCACAGACTCGTCAATCGATTCAGCCACCAATCAATGTGCTGTTTTTCGTGGCGAAGAAGCCTTGTCGCATATTTTTAGCGTTGCCGCATCGTTAGATTCGCTTGTTGTTGGCGAACGCGAAATCATCACGCAAGTTCGCAACGCCTACGAAAGTTCAACAGCCATGCAACTTACAGGCGATACGCTCCGCTTGTTGGTTCGCAAAACAATCGAAACAGCCAAAGCCGTTTATACACAAACCGCTATTTCACGCAATCCGGTTTCAGTTGTATCGCTTGCTTGGCGCAAGCTTCGCGCGTTGAATGTTCAGCACGATGCCCGTTTTCTGATTATTGGCGCAGGTGTTACCAATACCGCAATGGTTCGCTACCTCAAGAAACACGGCTTTCATCAATTTGCTGTGTTTAATCGCACGTTAAGTCATGCCGAAACATTGGCTGCCGAAATTGGCGGGAACGCATTTCCGTTAGCAACACTCGAGCAATACCGCCAAGGATTTGATGTCATTGTAACCTGTACCGGCGCTGCCGAAGCCATCATTACACCAGATTTATACCGTAGTTTGATTCAAGACGATACACGCAAAAAAATTGTGATCGATCTCGCTGTTCCAAACGATCTTGATCCTGCTATCCTAAAGGCTTGGGATGTAAATGTAATCGCGGTTAATAATTTGCAAGAAGTAGCGAAAGAAAACTTGAAGGAACGCGAAAAAGAATTGACTGCGGCGCAAGAAATTGTTGCAAAAGCAGTTACTGATTTTCGCACGGATTTAAAAGCGCGTCAAGTCGAATTGGCTATGCGCAATGTTCCTGTAAAAGTAAAAGAGATTCGTGATACAGCGATCAATGCGGTTTTTGCAAGCGAGATCGAACAATTGGATGATGCCTCAAAAGAATTGCTCAACCGCGTGCTGAATTACGTGGAAAAGAAATACATTAGCGTACCCATGAAAATGGCGCGCGAAATTTTGCTCGACGAAGCGCGGCAAAACTAGTGCGATTGATACTAACCGCACGTATTAAATCTGTGAAAAAGACCGTTGTTATTGCCTCACGTGGAAGCGAACTTGCTTTGTGGCAAGCGCATTTTGTTCAAGACGAACTCAAACGAATTGGACTTGCTTCCGAAATTAAAATCATCAAAACACAAGGCGACCAAGTTCAGCACTTGAGCTTAGATAAACTCGAAGGCAAAGGTTTTTTTACGAAAGAAATTGAAGATGCGCTGCTTTCTGGCGACGCCGATTTGGCCGTTCATTCGCACAAAGATTTACCAACCGTTTCGCCCGAAGGACTTGTCGTTGCTGCGGTTTCGTACCGCGAAAAAGCAAACGAACTGTTGCTCGTGCGCAAAGAAGCCGTTGATCCACGGAAAAAATTCCGCTTTAAAAATGGTGCTGTCATTGGCACTTCTTCAGCCCGCCGGAAATCGCAACTCCTGGCATTTCGGCCCGATATTGAATTGAAAGATATTCGCGGCAATGTGCCTACACGCATTCAGAAATTGCGCGATGGTCAGTTTGATGCGATTTTACTAGCCGCAGCAGGAATTGAACGCCTGAAATTGGATATCAGCGATTTGCACGTTGAAATGCTTGATACGCATGAGTTTGTGCCCGCCCCCGCGCAAGGCGTCCTCGCACTCCAAACCCGCGAAAACGATCACGAACTCATTGCCGCACTTCAAAAAATCAATCATGAGGAGGTGCAAGAAGCCATTGCCATTGAACGAAAAATCCTCAACCTCTTTGAAGGCGGCTGCCACATGCCACTCGGTGCATATTGCGAAAAAGATGACGACCTCTTTAAAATCTGGACCGCCATCGCCGATGAATGGAACAAACCTTTGCGCGTTCTTTACACCGAAACACGCAAACCCGAAATCATTGCCGAACGCATTGTCGAAAAACTCAAAAACATTCGCGCTGGATCGGTTTGGATTAGTCGCAACATTCGCGAAGACGATTTTTTTTCGCAAGTGTTAACGGCCAACGGATGTGAAGTACACGGACGCACCTTGATTGATACACAACGCATCCAACTCAAAAAAATTCCTGATGGCGATTGGGTTTTCTTTTCCAGCAAACATGCCGTGCGTCATTTTCTCGGACAAACGAAATTAAAGCCGGGCACAAAAATCGGTGCAGTTGGAAAAGCAACATCGGATGAATTGCGCAAATTCAATCTACGCGCCGAATTTATTGGTGGTGGAAACGATACGCGCATTACCGCAAAACAATTTGCAGCCGTTGCAGGTCGGTCAAAAATTCTTTTCCCGCAAGCGAAAGGAAGCATGAAAACCATTCAACAATTTTTACCCGCCGCACAAGTCATTGATTTGATCGTTTACGAAACCATACAGCAACCTGCAACCGATTTACCCAAGGCCGATGTTTTGGTATTTACCAGCCCATCGAATTTGTTTGCTTTTTTAGAAAAAAACAAAATTGCACCCGAACAAAAATTAGTTGCTATGGGTCACGCCACCGGAAGCGCGCTGCGCGATAAGGGTTTTGTGTCTTTCGCTAGCGCCGATACGTTTGATGATACGGGCTTGACGCGTGCTGTCATGGGTATGTTGAGTAAATAATGAACTTTTTCATGCGTCGCGTGTATGGAATATGGGTGTTTTTTGCATCTTAGTTATATCCATGAAATCACGCATTACCCTTTTTCTTGTTTTGATTGCGCTCAAGCTCTCAGCGCATTCGTTTTTAACGCAGTTGCAAACATTGAATAGCAACTGGAAAAATTTCATGTTGCTTGCTCCGAATCACGAAGCAAAATCATTTGCAACAGACCGTACGTTTATTCAAGCACATTTGTTTGCCGTTGAAAATATCTTGCGCGATGCAGATGTGTCGGCACTTTCACCCGAATTGAAACGTGTGCGGGCGAAGCATTTGAATGTGTTGCATGAATATATTTTGAAGGGAGAATTTCCGCAAAACAAATGGCGGCAGGGACGCATTCCGGTTTTTATTGATGATGCGGGTGTGCATTGTGCGGTGGGCTTTTTAATCCAACAAAGTGGTCATGATCAATTGGCGCAGCGTATTGCGAATCACAACAACTATATCCGCGTTTACGATATTGCTGATCCTGAAATGGTGGAGTGGCAAAAAAAATCTGGATTTACAATACATGAGCTGGCCTTGATTCAACCGACGTATGATAATTGGTATGGAAATCCGCAAGTGCGAGCAGAAGCGCCGCATTGTGCATCCGAAAATTTTCCTCAGGTACAAAAGTATGATGCGTTTGGAAAAGTGATTGCGCAAGCCGTTTCGCCACGCCTCGTTGGAGAGTGCACGAATGGTGTTTTAAATGGCCGCTGGGAACAGTATTATGCTGCTGGAAAACCTTTGGTAAAAGGAAGATTTGCGAATGGAAAAAAAAATGGCACATGGATTACCTATTACCAAAACGCACTTGGTGCTGATCGCATGGAGCGTTTAGAAAACTGGAAAGACGATGTCTTGCATGGCGCATTTATTTTCTACAATGCCGATGGTTCAAAAAGAGAAGCTGGCGAATATTTTATGAATAGAAAGCACGGTACATGGAGTGTATGGCAAAACGGAATGCTTTTTTCCGAATTTCATTACGATAAAGGAATTAGAGTAGGTACCTGGCATTGGTATGATCTTTCCGAAAAATCGCCCAAAACAAAACCCACATACCTCTACTTGGAGGTTTACGACAACGATATACTTCAGCGCAGTGAAACGTTTGATGAAGGTGGTGTATTTCGGACACGTAAAACGAAAGTCGGAAATTGGGTTTATTACACGGAACAAGTTACTCCTGATGGAAAACCACAATTGAAATATACGACGCACGAGAGCTTCAGCATAGATTCAGAAATTGTGCACAAAGGATCTCTCTATGGCGAAGACTACTACCAAAAAGAATACAAATACAAAGTAAAAACCTACATGTTTGGCAAATGTGTGTATTATCCATCAATGGCCAATCCGCACATTACTCAAAAAGCATTCGATTCGGCATACTTGTACCTCATGCCCAATTGCGATTCGATGCTGGCTGCCGTTACCTTTTATCCACCTGATGAAAATGGATCTACAAAAGATTCGATCTGGTATTCCAAACCACAAGCTTTTTACACGCATAGTCCGTTACCGCCCACAAATTGCATGACCGAAATTTGGACTTGGGACACCAACCAGCAATTGAAAAGGATACATCAAAAAAATGGATTTACCGGTGAATCTTCTGAATCTACATACGACAAATGGCAACCACAAACCGAAGTATTTTATTTTCCTTCAGGAAGAATAAAGGAGCGATGGCAAGCCGATACAACGCATTCGGGATGTGCATTTCAATACGAGCGCTTCAATGAAAATGGAGTCTTGCTCGAACATGGTTTTTTTACAGAGAAGAAAGCAAAATGTGGAACGTGGCAATATTTCTCAAACGACGGAAGCCTTGTTTGCACCGAAACGTATTAGTTTGTATAATTTAATTCGCAGCATGGTATGAACCGCTTTTTATTTTCACTTTGTTTGTTTTTTTTCTCGCTCAACCTTTCGGCGCATTCGTTTTTAACGCAGTTGCAAACATTGAATAGCAACTGGAAAAATTTCATGTTGCTTGCCCCGAAACAGGACGCAAAATCATTTAAAACAGATCGTACGTTTATTCAAGCACATTTGTTTGCCGTTGAAAGTATCTTGCGCGATGCAGATGTGTCGGCACTTTCACCGGAATTGAAACGTGCGCGGGCGAAGCATTTGAATGTGTTGCATGAATATATTTTGCGAGGAGAATTTCCGCAAAACAAATGGCGGCAGGGTCGTATTCCGGTTTTTATTGATGATGCGGGTGTGCATTGTGCGGTGGGCTTTTTAATCCAACAAAGTGGTCATGATCAATTGGCACAACACATTGCGAATCACAACAACTATATCCGCGTTTACGATATTGCTGATCCAGAGATGTTGGTGTGGCAAAAAAAATCTGGATTTACAGTGCATGAACTAGCCTTGATTCAACCGACGTATGATTACGAAAAGCATCGACGAGAGCAGGTAACGGTAGAAGTAAATCCGGTATGTGGCATTGCTTATTTTCCACCCATCGAAGAATACGACGCGCAAGGCCGAATTATTTCGCAAAAAAATGTACCACGCTACCTCGGCGAATGCAAAGACGGTGTATTGCATGGCCGCTGGATTCAATACGCCTGTGCCTATAACCCCAAAGGGTTTGTTGTGGAAGGGCAATTTATTGAAGGTAAAAAAAGCGGAATGTGGAAGCACTATACACAACGAGGTTGCGTAATTGATTTTAATCCAGAAATTATCGAGCATTGGAGCAATGGCGAACTTCATGGCCTCTATACACAGTATGATGAAACGGGGAGAGTGATCGTGGAGGGAACATACAACTACGGCAAGAAAATTGGTGTGTGGAAAACATGGAGCGGACGTATTTTGGTTTCAACCGTTCAGTATCAAGATGGGAAAAAAAACGGTGATAGCATTGCTTATTACAACAGTAACTTTTATGGCGATTCGCTACATCCTTTGCCCATTTCAATTGACACGTATCAAAACGATGTCTTGATCCATAAACGTTATTTCAACGAAAGGCAAAAATTAGTTTGGGAAAAAAAACGCATCAACGACAGTCTTTTTTATAGTGCACTTTACATCGGCGAAGGCAAGGTTTGGCAACATGGCTATGAGTCATTTTTCATCAAGCAAGAGCCTGTTTATGAACCAATAGATGATTATGGCGAGCCCGGCTTTGCTAAGTCTGGAACACGTGCTGTGGCTGTGTTTGAAAAAACAGGAAAATGGACCATGTATGCTCCTCTACAACATTACCTCGTGTCGTATATGAAAGGCGATTCGTGTATTTTTTACATGAAAAATGATCGCATAAAAAGTCGAACGTACTTTAATAAAAACGCAGACGAAGGGACATACAAGGATTCCATAGTGTATGAAACGCCTTTGTCTTTTGGTCGCAATGATTATGCCCAAGAAAAAACAAAAACCGAAACGTGGTCGTTTCGGCCAAATAGTCAGAGCGTTACTTGCCTGATCCGCGACCAAAATGGCTATGCTATTTCTAGTTCCTCTTACGATAAAAACAAACTCGCATCTCATGCGATCTATCAACACCAAAGCAATTACATGAGTCGTTCTTGGCAACGCCATAGCACGAATGAAAAAGATACGACTTGGTCATTTAAGTATTCAGAATATGGCGCAAAAAACATGCTGCTTATTGATGGCATTTTAGCGGCAGATACGCAAACACGCCAAGGTTATTGGACTTTCCGCGATTCGACAGGAAAAAAACTATACGCCGGAAATTATCAGTTAAATAAAAAGCAAGGGTATTGGGAAGAAACCACCGATTCATCGTCTCTTTATGGCAAATATGTGAAAGATGTGCGCGTGGGCGAATGGGTTGAAACTTCGGCCACAATGCGATCAACGGGAGAATTTGATGCTGGAATGCGCGAAGGTGTTTGGAAAATTTATGCCTTAAACAATCCGGCACAATACTGGACGGGCAAGTATCATCTTGGAAAACGCGTTGGCAAGTGGAAGCTGGTTGGGCTGAACGAAAAGGTGTTGGATCGCATCAATTACGATTGACAGTTTTCAGACAAAATAGCGCAGTTCTGTTTTACCTTTGCCAAAACTAAATTTTATGTTGCATCGTCCGCGCCGCACGCGCAAAAATGCTGTTATTCGTGAACTGGTTGCCGAAACACGCATTCACCGCGATATGTTTGTGTATCCGTATTTTGTAACACACGGCAAAAATATTAAACATCCGATTCAGGCTATGCCGGGGATCAATCATTTTTCGATTGATCTACTGCTCGAAGATGTTGCTGTTGGCTTGAAGCATGGCATCAATAAAGTATTGCTATTTGGTGTTGGGGAAGAAAAAACTACGGACGGTAGTTCTTCGCACAGCCATACCAGCATTGTTCCAGATGCGGTTCGTGCGTTGAAAGAAAAATTTGGCGATCAACTTTTTGTCATTACCGATGTGTGTGTGTGCGCCTATACAACACATGGACATTGCGGCATCTTGCACGAAGGGTATGTGCAAAACGACGCGTCTGTAGATTTACTTTGCAAAATGGCCTTGGCACACGCACAAGCGGGCGCCGATATGGTTGCGCCTTCCGATATGATGGATGGCCGCATTGGTGCCATGCGCGAAACACTTGATAAGCACGGTTATGAAAATACCGGAATCATGTCGTATGCCGTAAAATTTGCTTCTGCATATTACGGCCCATTTCGCGAAGCGGCAGACTCATCCCCACAATCGGGCGATCGTAAGGCCTACCAAATGGATTTTCGGAATGGAGCAGAGGCTCTGCGTGAAGCCTTGCAGGATGTAGATGAAGGCGCAGATATCATTATGGTAAAACCCGCGCTGGCCTATCTCGATATTATCCGCTCGGTGAAAGATAGCATTTTGCTTCCCGTAGCCTGTTACAATGTTTCGGGCGAATACAGCATGGTTAAAGTAGCGGCTGCAGCGGGATTGGTCGATGAGCAAAAAATTGTGATGGAGAATATGTGCGCGTTTGCGCGGGCGGGAGCGTCTGTCATCATCACCTATCACGCGCGCGATATTGTGGAGAAAGGCTGGTTGTAGTTTTTCAAATCTTCCTATTTTCAATAAAAACCGAACAATCGTTCGGTTTTTATTTTTCTGTAAATCAATTAGTTGTAAATTATCGAAGCAAAAAACGCGTTTCGTATCCCTAAATTGATTTACATTTGTACTCGAATGAACGTTCGGTCGGATATGAAAAAGAAGCAAACAGCAGAAACAGATAAAAAGCAGGCCATTCTGCAAACAACCTTAGCGTTGATTACAGAAAATGGATTTCACAACGCACCCATGTCTGTGATTGCCAAACGCGCAGGTGTTGCCGCAGGAACAATTTACCATCACTTTGAAAGTAAGGAGCAAATCATCAATGCGCTTTATGCATTGGAGAAAGAGAAAATGGGTTTAGCCTTATTGCAAAAAGCAGGACAAGACGGAACCTATAAAAATCAGTTCTTCCAATTTTGGGAAAATCTCTTTACGCATTTTGTGAAAAACCCAGCCTCGTTTCTTTTCCTCGAGCAATTCGCCAACTCGCCGTTTATTGGTCAAGTTACACGCGAGGAAAACAAACACTTTTATCTGCCTGTAATTGAATTTATCGGTTTAGGCATGAAGAAAGGATTCTTACGCAAAATGGATATTGAACTGGCTGTTGCCTTGATCTACGGAAACGTTGTATCGGCTGTCAAACTTCACCTTTCGGGCGAATTAAAAATGAATAACAAACGCGTTGAACAAGCCATTCAAGCAACTTGGGACGCTGTTAGAAAATAAAACACTTACATCAAACGACTACACACTATGCAAACTGTTTTAATTACAGGGACATCTTCCGGCATTGGCCGTGCAACGGTTAAGTACTTTAGCGAAAAAGGCTGGAATGTGGCTGCAACCATGCGCAGCCCTGAAAAAGAAAATGAATTAGGCAAACTGCCCAATGTCAAATTATATAAACTCGATGTGTTGGATTCGGCTTCCATTGAATCGGCCATACAAGCAACGATCCGCGATTTTGGTGGCCTCGATGTGGTTGTAAACAATGCTGGTTACGGTGCTGTTGGCATTTTTGAAGCGGCTACTGATACACAAATTCGCCGCCAGTTTGATACCAATGTGTTTGGTGTGATGAATGTCATACGCGCCATTCTTCCACATTTTCGCGAAAAAAGAAATGGAACAATTGTCAACGTTACCTCTATGGGCGGACTCATTACCTTCCCATTGTATAGTGTTTATCACGGCACAAAATGGGCGGTCGAAGGATTTGCAGAAGCCTTGCAATTTGAACTCCGTCAGTTCAATATCCGCGTAAAAAATGTAGAGCCAGGCGCAATCAAAACCGATTTTTATGAGCGTTCGATGGATTTATTCAAAAAAGATGGATTAACGGCTTACGATAACTATCAAAATATTGTCTATTCAAAAACACAACAAGTAGGCGAAACCGCATCAGGTCCAGAAGTAGTTGCCAAAAAGATTTTTAAGGCTGCAACAGATACCAATTACAAACTACGCTACCCAGTAGGAGGAAATGCGCCAGTTTTCTTAGCCTTGCGCCGCTTGCTCCCTTTGAACTGGTTTCACGGTATTGTACGTTCTGTCCTTGAAAAAGGGTTTAAAAATTAATCATCATGATTGAGCAACTGCATACTTATTTTAAAGCTGAAAAATCGGAAGCGCTACTGTTTCTGCTTGTCGGACTTGTTGCAAGCGGACTTTCACTTTGGTTTTTCTTCGTCAATAAACAACGTTTTTATGTAGGCATGGCCATTCCACTCGCACTGGTTGGTCTGATACAAATCGTAGTAGGAAGCAGCGTCTTTTTTAGAACCGACGCACAAATTGCAACGCTTGAAAAACAACACAACGTTTCGCCAAGCGATATGGCTAAAATCGAATTGCCACGCATGGAAGTGGTCATGAAAAATTTCACCATTTACAAATGGATCGAAATTGCATTCGTGCTCGGTGGCCTCATCTGCTTACTCGTTTTTCATCAACGCGAATTTTTATTGGGTCTTGGCATTGGTCTATTGCTGCAAGGAACGCTGATGCTCACACTCGATATTTTTGCCGAACGTCGTGGACAAACCTATATTGAAGCATTACAGCAGATCAACTAAACCATGAGTGAGTCATTTTTATTAAATCCAGCGTTAATCGTTATCCGCAAAGACTGGAAAGGAAATCGGCTGTTCAAAAATCGATTCATGAACGCAGACGATTCCATGCCCATTCCGTTCAAAACAGCATTGCGTTGGATGGTTACGAGCAATCCGCAACGCGAAGAAAAAAAACGCGATACGTTTCGCCCAGCAATAAAAAAAGACCTTAAAATATTTTCGCTGAAATCCGATGCGTTTAATTGGCTCGGACACGCTTCCTTTCTTTTCCGTCTCGATGGAAAGTTATTGCTCACCGATCCTTGCCTTGCCAAATTGCCCGGAGTAAAGCGATACACCGATGTTCCGTTTTCTTTTGGAGAGCTTACTAACCTCGATTACATTTTATTTACCCACACACACCGCGACCATTTCGACGAGGAAAGTGTGAGAAGAATACTGGAGCACAACCCCGATGTTCACTTCCTTGTTCCGCTGCGCATGTCGCCCTTGCTGCGAAAACTTGGTGCGAAGAAAATTACCGAGGCCGGATGGTATCAACAATTTCCGCTTGCTGGTAATTTGCAAATCACTTTTCTGCCAGCGAAACATTGGAACAGAAGATTTCTACATGATACCAACCGCGAATTGTGGGGCGCATTTCACATAGGTACAAAAACACAATCGATTTATTTTGCCGGCGATACGGCATACGCCAATCATTTTACAGAAACGAAACAACTGTTCCCGCACATCCGGCACGCCTTCATGCCCGTAGGCGCATACAAACCGCAATGGATGATGCAATCGGCACACATCAATCCCGACGAAGCTGTTCAAGCCTTTACCGAATTGGGCGCAAGTCATTTTATTCCCATGCACTTCGGTACATTCGATTTATCTGATGAACCCATTGGCGAACCTTGGCGACGACTTTTAGAGTTGAAACGAACGAATGTATTGAAAGGGGAATTGATGGAAATTGGTATTGGAGAAACAATTGAGATTTGATCGCAGACGCAACGTTTTATGTAGTTGGCGAATTGGTGATTTTGCAAATTGGTGATTTTTCAATTCACTAATTTGCCAAATTGCGCGTTGTATGTGCGATGGAAAATTCACCAACTACATTCCGCCTCTTCATGCAGCCACGCATAAAAGGAATCAAATAAACTTAATTTTTCTAGCTGCAAACAAACACATCCGCAACAAAATCAAGCCATGCTTGAAACGCGAAATGTTGGTAGAGCCATACGTCCGTTCGCGGTAACGAATCGGGACCTCCACAATTTTTAAATTCAGTTTGTGTGCACCAAAAATCAAATCGAAATCGCCAAACGGATCGAAATCGC
The DNA here is from genome assembly GCA_013298545.1 of Bacteroidota bacterium. Classification (GTDB taxonomy): domain Bacteria; phylum Bacteroidota; class Bacteroidia; order Palsa-965; family Palsa-965. Next base: position 18,239 of record JAAFIA010000065.1, read on the forward strand.
CAAAGTATTTTTTGTTCACCACCAAGCGGTTGTAATCTGTTCGGAACATCACTTTCGTGCCGCACAAGGTATCTTTAAACCGTTGATCGAGCAGCCACGTAAACGCATAACTGAAAAACCGATTCCCCAACAAATTCAAGAAACGCATCGCTTCTTTTTCCATTGGATAAACGAGGCGTGAACCATTTACAAAATCGCCTTTTCCGGAAGCAATGACCTCATAAAATTTGGGCAAATCTTCTGGCGGAACTGTTAAGTCGGCATCTAAGATCATGAGAATATCGCCTGTGGCTATCGCGTAACCTTCGCGCACCGCATCGGCTTTCCCTTTGTGCTTCTGCTGACCAATTTTAATGTCGTGCGTAGCGCTATACTTTTTCTGAATCTCTTGAATTTTTGTCCACGTATCGTCCGTAGAATTTCCTTCGATGAAAATAATTTCAATGTGTTTTCCGAAATCAGGCAACCGCAAAATCGCATTTTCAATATTGCCACTTTCGTTACGCGCGGGAATCACAACGGTTGTTGAATACTTTTTCTTCCAATCTGCTTCCTCCGCTTTCGGCAATGGCATGGCGAACGCGTATTGATTCAAACAGAAAAAACGGAACGGCCAAAATTTCGCAAACACCACATTGAACAGCCAAGAAATAAGCGGAATCCAAATTGGGACGAGCATGCGTCGCGCATTGCGGTAGGTGCCAAAGCCTGAAATAAAAAGCAAATTATTGATGTCGTGTTGCGTCAACCAATTCTGCGTAGGCGTTTTGGTTTTTATTCCGATAAATTCGCCAAATTTCAATAATGGTTCCCAAGCCGAATTGTAATACGTTACAATCACTTTTGTATTGGCATGCGAAACGTGATGCAATTGTTCTAAAACCGCTTGAATATCGTCGAGATAACCAATCAAATTGGAAAGAATAATCAGATCGTACTTTTTTTCAAGCGTAATATTTTCCGCCTCCATCACCTGAAAATCAATGCCCGTATATTTCGATTGGGCCGCTTCAATCATGGCTAGACTAAAATCGATTCCTGTCTTTTCTTTTGCCGGAATTGCCGCAATCAAATCGCCTGTACCGCACCCAATCTCCAAAACAGAAAAATCTTCGTGCGAGAAATAGGCACAAAACTTCGAAATCTCTTTCCAATAATGCCGACTAAACCACGAACGCGAGGGTTGTTTGTGTGCAAGGGCATCGAAATACGCACTGTTTGTCTTATGGGTCATTTGCTTTTTTGATTAGCGCCGCAAATGTAACGAGTTTATTTTGCCCCAACTCCCTAAACAAGAAGGCATGACCAACTGTTTTCAGAAAGCAAGATTAAACCAATGCCAAGACATTTGCGGGCCACAGATCAAAATCTTTGCAAAAACCTGCCTTAAATCAGCATGCCGATACCCTATTTTAGGTATCTTTGCATTCGATTTAGAATTAGTCTAAATAAAAAACAAAACATAAAAAACTGATTATCAAATGATAACGGTAACAGAAAACGCAAAACAACGGGCCATCACCCTCATTCAAGAGGAAAACCGTCCGGCAGATAGTTTTATCCGCGTTGGGGTCGATAGCGGTGGCTGTTCGGGACTTTCCTACAAGCTCGAATTTGATAACCAACTTCTGCCAAGCGATCAGGTTTTTGAAGATAAAGGAATTAAAATCGTTGTCGATAAAAAGAGTTTCCTCTACTTAATTGGCACCGAACTCGATTTTACGAGCGGCCTCAATGGTAAAGGCTTTGTCTTCAACAATCCAAACGCCTCACGCACGTGCGGCTGTGGCGAAAGTTTTTCAGTCTAAAAAAGATGCCACAACTTGTTATTCACGAGCAAGCAAACGCGCACGAACAGGTGCGTGAACAGCGTTTTCGTGCGTATCAAGAAACAAACGATGCCGAACGGGTTGAACAGCTTTTTCGACTAGTCGAACTTTCCTTACAATTCAAAAACACGCCACTTAAAGAACCGCAAGCACACGGAGTTCTCCTTCAGAAACCAACAAGCATGGACATCATTTCATCCGAAGCAATCGCGTTGATCAAGGCATTTAACACCAACGGAGTTAAGTATATCCTTGTCGGTGGTTTTGCTGTCAATGTGTACGGTTATTCCCGTGCAACAGGCGATGTTGATTTCTGGATTGAAGACACACCCGAAAATCGCAATGCCTTAATAAGCGCGATTACTAATTTTGGTATTGAAGGCGCAGAAGCATTGAAAACAGTATCATTGGTAGCTGGTTATGCCGAAATTTTATTGGCACACGGCATCTACGCCGATTTGATGGCCGATCTGGTTACGCTCAAGCAAAACGATTTTCAACGCTGTTTTCAAACTGCCAAAACCATTACCCTTCGCGAGGGCGTTTCAATTCCTGTTTTACACATCGATGAACTCATTCAGGAAAAGAAAAACGCCAATCGCCTCAAAGACCGCGACGATGCCGAACAACTCGAACGCATCCGCAACCAGATGAACGACTAAATATTATGGCCGAACAAAACGACATACTCGAAGAACTTACCCAAAGCGAATACAAATACGGTTTTGTAACAGACATCGAAACCGATATTGTGCCTAAGGGATTGAGCGAAGACACGGTGCGCCTGATTTCTTCGAAGAAAAACGAACCCGAATGGATGCTCGAATACCGCCTCAAAGCCTTTCGGCATTGGTTGGGCATGGAAGAGCCACGCCATTGGGCACATTTGCATTATCCGGCAATTGATTTTCAAAACATCAGTTATTACGCCGCACCCAAACCGAAGAAAACGGTAGAAAACTTCGACGAAGTAGATCCCGAATTGCTCAAGACATTTGAAAAGCTCGGCATCTCACTCGAAGAACAAAAACGATTGGTGGGTATGGAATCGAAAATTGCCGTTGATGCGGTGATTGATTCTGTTTCGGTGAAAACAACATTTAAAGAAGTGCTCGCCGAAAAAGGAATTATTTTCTGCTCGTTCAGCGAAGCCGTTCACGAACATCCTGAACTCATTCGGCAATACATGGGTTCGGTTGTTCCTTATACCGACAATTACTATGCGGCATTAAACGCAGCCGTTTTCAGCGATGGCTCGTTCTGCTACATTCCAAAAGGCGTTCGTTGCCCGATGGAACTCAGTACCTATTTCCGCATCAACGCATCGGGCACAGGGCAGTTTGAACGCACACTCATTGTTGCCGACGAAGGTGCTTACGTGAGTTACCTCGAAGGGTGCACCGCACCTATGCGCGACGAAAACCAACTGCATGCTGCGGTAGTCGAAATCGTTTCGCAAAAGAATGCCGAAGTAAAATACTCCACCGTCCAAAACTGGTATCCCGGCGATAAAGAAGGCAAAGGCGGTATTTACAATTTTGTAACCAAACGCGGCATCTGCATCGGCGAACGTTCAAAAATTTCGTGGACACAAGTTGAAACCGGTTCTGCCATCACGTGGAAATATCCGTCAGTCATTCTCAAAGGCGATCATTCTGTGGGCGAATTTTTCTCTGTTGCGGTAACGAATAACATGCAGCAAGCCGATACGGGAACAAAAATGATTCACCTCGGAAAGAATACGCGCAGCACCATTATTTCAAAAGGTATTTCTGCTGGAAAAAGCAATAACAGTTACCGTGGCCTTGTACGCATCGGAAAAGGCGCAAGCAATGCGCGCAATTTTTCGCAATGCGATTCCATGCTCATGGGCGACACTTGCGGCGCGCACACATTCCCGTACATCGAAATTCACGACAAATCAGGCATCGTCGAACACGAAGCCACCACCTCAAAAATTGGGGAAGACCAATTGTTCTATTGCAACCAACGCGGAATCGATACCGAAAAAGCAATTGGATTAATTGTCAACGGCTATTGCCGCGAGGTGTTGAACCAATTGCCAATGGAATTTGCCGTTGAAGCACAAAAACTACTCGCCGTTAGCCTCGAAGGAAGTGTCGGATAAGCTTAAGAAAATCATTCTCAATCAACTATACTAATCGTGATTACAATAAAAAATCTCCATGCATCTGTTGAAGGCAAAGAAATCCTTCGCGGATTGAATTTAGAAGTAAAAGCTGGCGAAGTGCATGCCATCATGGGACCCAACGGTTCTGGAAAAAGTACACTCGCCTCAGTCCTTGCTGGCCGCGAAGATTATGAAGTAACCGCAGGTGAAGTGTGGTTCAACGGAAAAAATCTCTTAGAACTTTCGCCCGAAGATCGTGCCCGCGAAGGTTTGTTCTTGGCGTTTCAATATCCGGTAGAAATTCCGGGTGTGAGCAACATCAATTTTTTGAAAACAGCAATCGCTGAAATTCGCGAATACCGCGGGTTGCCACCCATGGAGCCCAAAGAATTTTTGGCCCTCGTGAAAGCGAAACAACAATTGGTTGAATTGGATGGCAAACTGGCTGGACGTTCGGTCAATGAAGGATTTTCAGGTGGCGAGAAAAAACGCAACGAGATTTTCCAAATGGCTATGCTTGAGCCACAACTCGGTATTCTAGACGAAACCGATTCGGGTCTTGACATTGATGCGCTTCGCATTGTGGCCAATGGCGTGAATAAATTGCGCGATGAGAAACGTTCGTTTATTGTAGTTACACACTACCAACGTTTGCTCGATTATATTGTGCCTGATGTGGTGCATGTCTTATATCAAGGTCGTATCGTGAAATCGGGTCCAAAAGAACTAGCACTCGAACTCGAAGAAAAAGGTTACGATTGGATTAAATCAGCATACGGAACATCTGTAGAAGCCTAAGTATGAACGCGACTACTCCACAAAACGCAACACTTGCATCTTTGTTGATGGATGAGTTTGCTGCTCGTCAAGCTGCTTTACCGGGCAGTGCCGATGTGCGTGAAGCTGCGGCTTCTGCATTGGCATCGCTTGGTATTCCTACGCGACGTACCGAAGATTATAAATACATTGCACCGGATGCGATTCTCAAAAAAGGATTTGGATTTCGCAGCAATCCCTCGCGTGAATTTACACAGCTCGATATTGATCATTTACGTATTGCATCAAACAATGTGTGTCTGGTTTTTGTCAATGGTCGTTTTAGCGAAACGCTTTCGGATAAGCAATTGCCCGATGGAATTACGCTTTCTCCTTTGCACCAAACAACACAGACACAGTACGCAAATCATGCCGATCATATTTCCGATGCGTTTGTGGCACTCAATACCATGTTTAACGAAGGTGGTATCGCGTTACACATAGCAGCAGAGAAAAAGATCGAACAAAATATTCAACTCGTTTATATTTCGTGCAACGAATTAGCAGCCATTCACCAGCCACGCGTATTGCTTGAAGCTGGCGCGGGCAGCGAAGCAACGATTATTGAAACGTTTGAAAGCATTGGTCCAGTAAAAACATTTTGCAATGCCGTAACGGAAGTTGTGGTTGCCAAAAATGCACACTTGCATCATATCCGCATTCAAGATGAAGGCGAATCGGGGCATTTGGTGCATGGTGTTTTTGGAAATGTGGCTGCAAACGCCGTTTACAATACACATACGTTTACCATGAGCGGCGCGTGGGTGCGCAACAATTTGCAAATCGTGATGGCGGAGCCAACTGCCGAAGCGCATTTGTTTGGTTTGTATTTGCCCGAAGGCCAGCAAGTGGTCGATAACCATACTGTTGTTGATCACCGTGTGCCCCATTGCATGAGCAATGAATTGTACAAAGGCTTGATTGACGGGAAAGCGACTGCTGTTTTCAACGGAAAAATTTTCGTGCGCAAAGACGCACAAAAAACAAATGCGTATCAAACCAACAGAAATATTTTGTTGAGCGATGATGCAAGCATGAATACCAAACCGCAATTGGAGATTTATGCCGATGATGTGAAATGTAGCCACGGCACCTCAACCGGTCGCCTCAATGAAGAAGCCTTGTTTTACTTGCAAGCGCGCGGAATCGGGCGCGAGAGTGGACGAAAATTACTCATGCGCGCATTCGTAGAAGAAGTGGTCAATCACATTGAGCAAGAAGAAATTCGCGCTTACATCGATCAATTGTTAGACAGAAAATTTAACTGATGCAAATTATGCTTTCACCTACGGTAGCGCTGACGGAAACAGAACTTCTGGAAATCAGAAATCAATTTCCGGTGCTTACGCGTTTGGTGCATGGCAAACCCTTGGTTTACCTCGATAATGGGGCAACTACGCAAAAGCCACAGTGTGTGATTGATAGTATCCGCGATTATTATTCGCGGTACAATGCCAATATCCATCGCGGAGTTCATCAATTGAGCCAAGAAGCATCTGTGGCGTATGAAGCTGTTCGCGGCATTGTGCAAACATTTATTGGTGCAGCATCGCCAGAAACAATTGTCTTTACAAAAGGAACAACAGATGGCGTGAATCTTGTTGCACAATCATATCTGCGCGCACGCTTGAGCGCGGGCGATGAAGTGTTGATTACGGGCATGGAGCATCATTCCAACATTGTTCCGTGGCAGCAAGTGTGTGAAGCAACGGGGGCTGTGCTTCGCGTTGTTCCGGTTTTAGATGATGGTTCATTAGATGAAGCAGCATTCCAACAATTGCTTGCTGATAAAACAAAATTTGTTGCGTTTACGCATGTCTCCAATTCGCTCGGAACAATCAATCGCGCGAAGGAATTGATTGCGTTGGCACATGCAAAACATATCCCTGTGCTGTTGGATGGTGCGCAGGCTGTTCCACATATTTGTGTGAATGTGCGCGAACTAGATGCCGATTTTTATGTTTTCTCTGGCCATAAAATTTATGGACCAACAGGTATTGGTGTGCTATATGCAAAGCCTGAATTCATGGCGCAAATGTCGCCCTATCAAGGCGGAGGCGGAATTATCAAAACGGTAACGTTTGAAAAAACGACTTATGTTGATGGGCCGCTGAAATTTGAAGCAGGAACACCAAATATCGAAGGAACAATTGCGTTGGGACGTGCGATTCAATTAATGGAAGAAATCGGTGTTGAGCGCATTGCTGAACACGAACATGATTTGTTGACGTATGCTACTGCGCAGTTAACGAGCATTGCGGGGCTTCGCATCATCGGAACTTCAGCGCACAAAGCAGCTGTGATTTCGTTTGTGGTAGAAGGTATTCATCCGTTTGATCTCGGAACAATTCTCGATCAACAAGGTGTTGCCGTTAGAACAGGCCATCATTGTACACAACCGTTGATGGCGCGTTTTGGTGTTCAAGGAACGGTTCGCGCTTCCTTTGCTGTTTACAACACCAAACAAGAAATAGATGTATTGATTCAGGCCATTCACAAAGCCATAAAAATGCTTTCATAATCATGCTTACGATCGAGGCTACCGAACAAGAAATCATCGACGAATTTGCGATGTTTGATCAATGGGACGATAAATACCAATACTTGATTGATATGGGCAAATCGCTTGCGCCACTTGAAGAAGCGGCTAAAACGGAAGATCGTTTGATTCGTGGTTGTCAGAGCCGTGTTTGGCTTCAGAGTTCGCTTGAAGATGGTCGTGTTGTTTTTCGGGCAGATAGTGATGCGATTATTACAAAAGGATTGGTTGCGTTGATGGTGCGTGTTTTATCTGGCCATACACCAACTGAAATTGCTTCAACGCCCGTGCGTGTGATCGAAGCGATTGGGTTGAATAGTCATTTATCGCCCACACGAGCAAATGGTTTGCTGGCGATGGTGAAACAAATGAAACTGGATGCGTTGGCCTTAAGTGCCAAACAAAATTGATTGTAAAAAATGGCGACACAGATTTTTTCTAAGAATACAGAATTGACGCAACGCGTGATTGACATGATCAAAACGTGTTACGATCCCGAAATTCCCGTCGATATTTGGGAGTTGGGATTGATATACGAAGTACACGTTTCGGAAGAAAATGAGGTGATGATTAAAATGACCTTGACTTCGCCATCATGCCCAGTGGCCGAAACTTTGCCGCCCGAAGTGGAACAAAAAATTCGCGATGTGGAAGGTGTGCGTTCGGCTAAATTGGAATTGACTTTTGAACCGCCTTGGGAAAAAGAAATGATGAGCGAAGTGGCGCAACTGGAATTGGGTTTTATGTAAATCAATTTTTGCGATGGAAGAGATTGTCAATAAAGTTGCTTCGAGTGGATTGATTACGATTGATCTGGGCGAGCTTTATCCGCAAGGCGAACGTGTGGTGGTTGATATTCATGCGCAATTGTTTCAAGGATTGATTTTGCGCGAAAAAGATTTTCGAGAATACATTAAAGTAACAGATTGGTCGCGCTATCAAGATTGTTATGTGGCTATTACGTGTTCGGCAGACGCCATTATTCCAGATTGGGCATGGATGCTTTTAGCAACAGCACTTGAACCGTTTGCACGTAAAATTATTTTTGGCGACCTCGAAAAATTAGAAACGGTTTTATTTGATGGCTTGCTCAACAAACTCGATCTTGCTGCTTATGCCGATGCGCGTGTGGTGGTAAAAGGATGTGGCGACAAGCCCGTTCCAAAATCGGCGTATGTTGAATTGACGCGTTTGCTGCGTCCGCATGTGAAGAGCATCATGTATGGCGAGCCGTGTTCTACGGTTCCGATTTATAAGCAGGCAAAGAAATAAAGATTATCTAACAAGCACAAATGAATGTACAATTTGCTTGTCTTGTGAACGAGCTTTTATGAAATAAGTCCCATTTGCTAAGGTGTTTAAGTTGGGATTTATTATTTTCGAGCTTGGTGTAATTGACATTATTTCATTGCCAAGAATATCAAATATGATAATCTCTTCAGCAATAATATTGGTGTTGATTGTGATTTGACCAACAACAGGATTCGGATAAATTTCCACTAGAAAGTCTGTTGCTCCGCTTGTGTCAATTGGGATAAGATTCTCGAAACCAAATACCCGAACATGACCAGCTTCAAAACCGTTTTCGGAGCTTATGCGTGCTCCAATTGCAACAAAATTTCCATTTTTATTTAGACTTACTGTGTATGCTTCGTCGTTGCTCGCTTCGCCATATATATTAACACCGTTGTATACCCATGATGACCCCGTCCATATAAATAGTTTAGCAGATCCTGCCGAATAGGCGACAGTGCTGTTAAATCGAGCACCAACGGCTAAAACATTTCCGTCATCGCTAAGACTTATTGATGACCCAAACCAATCATTAGTATGTTCGCCAAGAATCTGACCTCCCTTTTGTTGCCAAGAAATTCCAGTCCATTCAAAAACACATGCGTATCCTATATTGGAAGGATTACTATACCTATTATCGGCACCTATTGCAACTGTATTTCCATCTCCACTCAAACAAACAGATGTTCCCAAGCAATCACCAACTTCTCCATTAATATCCATTCCCCTTTGTTGCCATGAAAAGCCA